>JAWXTZ010000036.1:0-17648 GCA_044433085.1 Akkermansia sp. | reverse complement strand
GCCTGCACCTTCAAAGCTTGAGGAGCCACCAAGATACCACGTTCCCGCAATCGTTGAATCATTAGCAACAAGCTCTCCGTAGCATTTGAGTGTAGCACTAAGACTTGCCCCATTTAAAACCAAGGTACCTTTATTATCAATATCGCTACCAACGACGACATCAATTAAGGAAGCCGTGCCGCCAGTAAGTACTTCAAGCGCTAATGTGCTGTCATAGCTGCCGCCTGACATCCTAAAGCTACCGCCAGAATAGACCTCCACTTGACTGTTACTACCATTTAAACCAATATTGGCATTATTCAAATCCATGGTGCCATAAACCTTCACGTAGCAGCTGCTTGAGCTCGATACGATGAAGTCTTGAGTGGTCTCAAAATCGGCTTTGACTGTACCGTAAATGGAGAAGTCATAAACACCCATGTTCAAGCAAATGCCTTCCGATGCCACCAACGTTGCTTCTGTATTGCTTAATGTCAAGGTGTTGTCGATGTAGATGGTTTCGCCCTTGAGTGTCTCATCAAAAATGACACGACATTGTCCATCATAGGCATTCGCCTGACTGAGAGCCGAGTACAAGGAGCCTTCTCCCGATGTATCCGTGTTGGTGACCAGATATTCAGTGGTGTAAACATCTAACACTAACCCCGATTCAAAACCATCAGTCGTGCTAAAGCTCTTGCCGTCAACATCGAGCAGTTGTTCAGCGATATCCAAGGTATAAAGCCCCTTATCCAAGCTATCTGTTACGATGGTGATGCTTGTTCCATCTACTTCCACCGATTGGATGTTGACCTGTTGACCATCGGCATCCATCAAGCTGATGGCACCCCCTACGCTACTTGCATCAACCGTGTGATTGAGCGTGATGGTCAGCGTGGTGGTATCTTCATACAGATGCATATTTTGCACAATTGCGCTAGAATAAGTAAAAATCTCATCTGTTGGGTAAGAAGCTGTTGTGTTAATAATTACCTTGCTACGATCAAAAATACCCAACATATCGTAAATGGCATCAATATCTGTCGTTCCCCAATAGTTGCCAGAAAGGTCAATCACGCAGTCCCCACTACCGGTAAAGTCGATAGTAGTTCCGACCAAGTTACAATTACTAATGCTGATACTCTCTGCCGCGTAATCCAAGCTAAGCGCTTGAATGTTGGTCGAGTTGCTCATCGCTAAAACAGCACCACTTCCGCATGTAATGGTCGACCGATCCAAATCGCAATCAGTCAATTGGGCAGTACCGCTTATGGTCAGTGCGCCAGAGATGACTCCCCCATCAGCGGTCAAGCATGCATCGGAACCGACCGCAAGGGCATGAACATCCAAATTCGCATTGGTGAGGGTCATGGCACCCGAGCCGGTGATGTTGACATCCCCACTAGTCGAACTCAATGCCACAGCTTGCTGCTCAAAATTAGCAACAAAAGCCCCGTTAATCGTCAGGTTGTTTGTGTCGAGCTCTAAGGTGTTGCCCTGTTCCATGACTAGGATTTCGCCCCCGCTGATGGTGGCATCATCAACAAGCTTATAAGCCAGTTGAATATCATCACCAAGCGTTCCCAATGTCATGCTGCCCATCGAACCGGAAAGTGCGATGTAGGCATTTTCACTGCTAAGGGCACCAATGGCAGCAAAGACCAAATCCGCATCTCCGCTAAAGTCATCAAGATGCAAAACTTGCTCATTGACAAAGGTATTATTACTGCCTGTTAAGGCTGCATCACCAGTCAGGGTGATGATGGAGCTGATGGTCGAATCCGTGCTGTTGAGGCTGCCGCCATCATGAATGCGAATAGCACTATCGGTACCATTCATGTTAATGTTGGCGTGGCTCAGGTTGACAGTTCCGTAAATATTGAGGATGTCCGAATCTGTGCTGGAAACGATGAAATCACTATCGGTCTCAAAGAGGGCATTTAAGGTACCGTGAATGGATGCATTATTGCCCAGACTGAGTTGCGCACATTCTTCTAGATTTGCAGTATGCCCCGCTGCCAAGTCAAAATTGGATAAGAGGTAGTAGTCACGGAAATTATCAGGTGCTGCTTGGATGGTGATATCACCCGTGCTGGTTCCTTGGAGTTGGAAACCAAGGTAAGCCGAGGTGAAGTTGTTGTCATTGACGAAATCGAAGAAGCGACTCGTATCGCCATTCCAATTCTTTAAAATGAGGTATCCCGATGTGAAGGTATTACCCGTTCCTTCCCAAGTGGAGTTACCATCAATGTAAAGCGTGCCATTAACCGTGCTATCATTGATGGTCAAAGCACCAGCATTATCAATACTACCTTTTATCGAGCTATTGTTGATAAGGGCAACACCTGTGCTTTTGTTGCCGAAGGGGAATTCAAGGCTAGAATCTGTTATTTCTAAATCACCTTCGTTGAAGAGATAGGCATTTTCCGTGGTAACGTTGTTGAGGATGAGGGTGCCACCGTGTGCAACAAAAGTATAGGAGTAGCTAAACAAGCTAGCATTGCTCAAACTGAGCTGTCCACCATCTTGCACTTCAATTTTACTACCCGCCCCAGTCAGTTGAATATTGGTGTTACTCAAGCTGGCACTACCGTTTACAATCAGCTTACTATTAGCAGCAGACTCTGTAATAAAGTCCACCGCTTCGTCAAACTCGGCAACAAGGGTTCCATTGACATTCAGTGATGAGGTCAATTTAAGCCCCACTCCTTCTTCAATACTTGTTGTGGTACCAGTAGATACCGTGAAAGCCGCATCATAGACAGGATTAAAGCGATCGGGCAGTGCGTTTAAAGTGACATCGCCTGTTGTGCTTCCTGTGACTTTCATTGTCAGCGTTTCAGCCGTGAAGTTATTAGCTTCCACAAATTCAATCATGCGATCAACGCTACCGCTCCAATCATCAAGGGTGATGATATCACCATTAAAGGTGTTGCCCGTCCCATCCATGACCGTGCCACTTGACAAGCTAAAACCACCGTTGATGGTGCAGTTGTTCATGGTAACTGATTCACCAGCGGAAAGAGAACCATTGAGTATGGTCTCATTAAGAATCAACACACCATTACTGACAATATCAGCATTGCTCGTCGTGCTATCGAGCTCTAATGTGCTTCCAGCATAGGCATTAATGGTATCCGTTGATTCTATCACTGAATGATTGAGGACTACATGACCTGATGCATTGATACTCGCATTACGAATAGTCACATCCGTCATCACCACCTCACTCCCCGCATAAGCCACCATATTGCTGGTGCAGTCCAAGGTGCCACCCGTCATGCTAAACTCACCACCATCATACACCTGAACTTTGCCATTGCTGCTTGGCAAGGTGATATTGGCATTAGTTAAATTGAGCGTATCGTAGACATTAATGTAGGCATTAGATGCAGAATCAACAATAAAGTCACACACCTCTTCAAAATTGGCAATCATCGTACCATGGATTTGTAAGGATGACACAAGCTCCGCCTGCACCCCTTCTTCCACCGTCACGGTCGTGCCTGTTCTGATATCAAAAATAGCCATTTCGTACACCGTGTTCACGCAGTCGGGAAGCACTGGGATGTAGACATCCCCAGCCGTAAGGCCACAGAGACGAATGCGGGGATTACTGGAAGTAAATGTACTCGCTTCAAAGCAGGGGAAGAGTCGTCCGACATCCCCACTCCAATAATCCAAGGTAAAGCTACCGCCAAAGCTATTGCCAGCCCCTGTTAAAGTCGAATCGCCACTAAAGACAATTTTGCCATCCAAAACGGTGTTATTAATCACCAAATCGCCATAAGCTTTGATATAGGTACTAATGTGTACATTATTAACATCAAAAAGCGAACCACGGTCACCAGAAAGCAGATAGCCAATTTCGGAATCGCTGATTGTTACAGTGCCCCCACTTGAAACATAGAAACAACTATAACCCTTGTTAGAGCAGTAGAAATCAGCATTGCTAACGTCCAAACTTGCACCATCGTACACATAGATATCACCTGCGGAGGCGGAAAAGGCGGTAGCGCGGGTTTCATAATGTGCCTGCAGGGTTCCATACAAGTACAAGTTGTAAGACCCCATATTAAGTTGCACACCTTCAGCCATGACCAATGTTGCCTCGGCATTGCTGAGTGTAAGATTTCCTGAAATTGTAATTTGTTGCCCTTCAATGGATTCATCCATAACAATACGGCAAGCACCCTCATAAGCATTAGCTTGAGCAACAGCCCATGCCAAAGAGCCTTCACCAGAAGAATTGGTATTCGTTACAGTGAAGCTAGTAATGTCGGGTTCCTCTGTACCAAAATCACTGATAATAACCTTTGACGCATCGTAGCCTTCGATTTTGCTGATGATTTCATCCATGTCCTCTGTACCCCAGTCGTTACCAGATAAATCAACGACACCATCACCAGTAATAACAATCGTTGTTTCACTAAAATCGTTATTAGTGATAGAGTTGTCACTATCAGTAGAGATCGAAAGCGATTGAATACCACGACAGCCTTCAAGAGTTAACCGCCCCATCGAGCTAATACTTGATTGCTGACAGTCAACATTAATCAATTCAACACTAGCACCAGGCTGAATATCTAATCCTTCTTCAACTAAAAGAGCCCCACCTGACATCGTAAAGGTGCCACTGTCTCCTATCTGGGAACTATAAGCTGTTACAGTCGAATTGGTCAAGCCAGCAACAGAATCATTAGACATAACTAATCCCTGACAAGATATCGTACTGTCACTCATTTCCAGTCTGCTCCCATCTGACATGATCAACAAACCAACTCCGAGAATTGTGGAATTCATCATCATTGCAGAACTACCATTTACATAAATCTCGGAGACATTCAACACCTCCGAAGATATACCAAGTGTTGCAGAGTTGCTCAAAGTAATGGAAGCGGCACCACTATAGACACTATCATCCTCCATATATTGCAGGATTAATGAACCACTAATAACTTCTACGTTTAAACAACCGAAGACAGCAGCGTCAACGATAAATGACCCATAAATAGATGTTTTAAAATACTCATTGATGATTTTCACCCCATTTTGAGCAACTAGTTGAGCATCAGTATTTATAAGTTCCCAATCTGATTCAATCCTGAAATCTAGACCCCGCAATGATTCATCAAAGAAAATCTGGCAGAAGCCATCATAAACATTAGCTTGTTCTACAGCCCAAGCTAACGAGCCTTCGCCTGATGAATTGGTGTTTGTTACGGTAAAAGTAGACATGTGTGTAAAGCGGTGTTGGAGTTTGTGTAGAGAGTGTGATGTGACGAATGATTAACAGTGGCGACGGCGACGCATCAGCAGGCTGGAAAGCGCAATCAGCCCAAGCGTTGTTGTGCAGGGTTCTGGCACAACGCCATTTTGGATATTCCAGATGACGATGCTGGCTGATGTTGCCGATGAGTCAAGGGTGAAGACGCTGTTACCATCTGACAAAACTGTGTTATTGACGCTAATGACAAGACCTTGGGTATAGGGATTTTCTACCAAGGAACCGAAATCAATTGTGATGTTGCCAGCCCAATCAACTTCATCTAAAAGGTCGAATGCAAGGGTGTCCACACCATCGGATTGTAAGCCTTTTAAGATATCCATGGCAAAATAGATGTTAAAACTGGGCTCGGTGGTTGTGATGGCTAAGTTATTGAAGCTAGTGCCCAGTATCGCGGTATCATCGCCCGTGATGAAGATGCTGGCGGAATCATCAAAGCTGATGTTCACATCGCCATCAATCGCAAGGGTTCCGCCTGTAATAGTGCTGCCATTTTTCAATGTGACATTGGCAAGGCTCAGGGAGTCGCCAGATTCAATGCTAATTTCGCTCTTTGCAATTGTCATGTCTTGAATCGTTGCATCCGTAGCAATCTTGAGTTTAGCATCACTCAAACTTGCATCCGCAGCTTGACCCACAATCGATTTTTTGGTGATGAGTGTATTGGTCAGCTCAATTGCATCGCCTTCTTTCACGGTGAATTCAAGTTCAGAAGTACTCAATTTCGAGTCATTTTCAAGAGAAATGCTTGCAGTGCCTTCCGCTTTTAAATCACCCCAAACGTAGCCTGTACCATCGTTCACCTTAAGTATAGCGCCAGCTGCTAAGGTCACATTCTGCTTGATGGCCGAGTTTTGACCAAAGACGAAGGCTGCCCCTTGCGCAATGCTGATACCACCGCCACTGCTAGAATCCCCCCAATTAGAGCCAGCCTTCAAGGTGACGCTGCCTTCTTGAATATCGAGTGAACCCAAGTAAAATTCGGCATCAGCAACATAAGTATCACCCATACCAGTCTTAACGATACTGGCGCTTGAATCTTCGGAATAGATACCTGTATTGAAATCAATTTGACCATCCTCAGAACTATCAATCAAGGCCTTGGTATTACATCCAAAATAGACATCTGCAGGAATTCCATAAAAATCAACAGTTCCATCATTTAAGAATGCACCTGATGTATTATTGGTGAATGTAATCGTATCATTCGCGCTAGTTGAGCTTAAAACGAGGTTGTAAAGACCATCGGCACGTGCACTGGTGTTATTTTGGAGGCTAATGGCACCACCAGTAAAATCTTCACTGTGATTGTTATCAAATGTGGCACCCTGGGTTATGCTCAAACAGGCTTGATCACCAACGGTAATTGCTGATCCGCCTTGCGTGCTAGTATTATCCTCAAAGATAGCATTTTTACCGAGCTCGGCCGTGCCATTATCATCCACGCTAATGGATGAAGCTCGATTCGTCGCGAAGGTAACATTTTCACCCGTCGTAATCAAAGTTCCAGACAAAACAGAACCGTAGGCACCAGTTAAGTTGATATTATTCAACAGCAAATTGTTGGGTAATGTTGTTTCTGTACTGTCACGATCCCACCACAAATACATGTTATTACCTTCAAGGGTAATGCTGACATCATCCTGCTTGGCACTCCAATCGCACGAAGTGATATCAAAAGATGCATTGATTTGAATTGTATCGCCATCAAGCGCGCTATCCCAGGCTGCGCTGAGGGATTCCGAGCTGTCTACGGTATATTCGGAGGCGAAGGCAAGAGACGGTACCATTAAGGTCGCAGCGCTGCTTAAAGAAACACAGAGTAGGGAGAGGCTATTTGTTGTCATAAAATTTAAAAAATTTGTTAGTCACGAAAAATAAACACGTAATTACATACTACACTTTCTAACTCTACTGTCAATCATAAAGTGCCTATTTTCAATGTAGTTAAGAAAACTAAACTATCAAGATTTAAGACGTTTTACTCTTCAATTCAGACCCAGCAGCTACGTTTTCTTGGTCCGCTTTAATGGGTGGAGAGATTGAGCGTGCTAGGTTTTGTTTATCTTTTTTTTGCGTGACAAGGCGCCCCAAATATGCTTGAATAACAGGCATGCAATACGCAAGCTACACTCTTTACCCCGTCGGTGCTCTCAGCGCCCGCGCTGCCGCCCAAGCTCGTCAAGGCATTCTCCTCCGTTCCGATGATGGCGGTTACGCCTGCATCCAACCATGGACTGAACTCGGTGACTCCCCCCTCGAATACGAAATGGATGCCCTCCGCGAAGGTTCCCCCCTCCGCCTCGGCAAGGCGGCTCTCCGCTGCATGTCCGTCGATGCCAAGGCTCGCGCCGAAAAACGCAATCTTTTCGATGGTCTCCGCATCCCTAAGAGCCATGCCACCCTCACGGTCAGCTCGACTCCTGGTCAGGTCTACAATCTCCATCAAGCAGGCTTCCGCACAGGCAAGCTCAAGGTTCTTCCTAAGCTTGATGCCACGGTGGAACGCCTCATCAAGCTTGCCGCTATTGTTCCCTCATGGAAGTGGCGCATTGACTTTAGCTGTACCTTGACGATGGAGGATACGCTCAAGTTCTGGGATATGCTCCCCCCTGCCCTCAAGTCTCGCATTGATTTCATTGAAGACCCCTGCTACTACGAGGTCTCCGCTTGGCAAAAGCTTCAAGATGCAGGTATCCCCCTCGGCTACGACATGCCCCTGCTCAATGAGTCAGCCCGCCCCGAGCGCACGACCAAGCCCATGATGCGTTTGGTCAAGCCCGCTCTCCACAGCTCTAACACGGGTGAACCGGTCTTCACATCCTACCTCGATCACCCCCTCGGTCAATGCTGGGCTGCCTACTGCGCTGCCGAGTACTACACCCCCATGGCCGAGGAAGATGTGCCCCTCTGCGGTCTCGTGACCCAACATGTCTACCAAGCCAATGAGTTCTCCAAGGAGCTGGGTCTGAACATCAGCCCCACCTTCACCCCACCAGCAGGTACAGGTCTCGGCTTTGACAAGCTCCTCCCCGGTCTCGCTTGGAAGACCTTGTAAAATCTCAACACCGACAAAAGCAAGAGCGCGTTTCCGATGCAGGAAACGCGCTTTTTTCATTAAAAAAACAAGATTTAGGCTTCTTCAGGATATTTTTCAGAAGGCCCCCACTTGTTCGTGCCCTTCTTGCTATCCATCAAAGCATAAATCAAAAGCACCACAGGCCCCGCCAAACACAAGAGCTCGCAAACAACAAAAAAGACGAGCCCTCCTCCGAAGAGCCCCAAAGCATCCCATTTAGGTTCCACATCTCCCCCGGAAAGATGATTGCTATTAGCCTCATCAATGACTACTATGAACACGAGAATCACAAGGCTTACGATGGAAAGAAATTGAGGAAGAATCAACCATAAGAGCAGCCACCCGCTCCGCCCCACATCATGTAAACGTCGAACGAGGCTGGATAAACAGGGAATAAACACAAGTAAAAGCCATAGCATCAGCAATGAGGATGCATACGGTGCACCCTCATGAAAAAGGAAAGAATCAGCGCAATACAAAGCGCCAACAATCAAAGCATTGGCTAAAACCCAATACCAATAAGCAGAGCGAGTTGAGCGACCATCAAAATCAGCATAGCGTGTCCAAGCCTCTTTGAAGGCAGAGAGTAAGGTATAGGAATTCTTCATCGCACTTCTACTATGAACATAAGCCTAGCTAATGTAAAGCCCTAATATCGCTACGGCTTCACATCAGTCCCTAAAAAAGCTCGTCTCAACAAGCGAGACGAGCTTTCAAATAATCGAGGAAATCAGCTAATTAGGCTTCTTCAGGATATTTTTCAGAAGGCCCCCACTTGTTTGTGCCCTTCTTGCTGTCGAGCAGGGAGTAGATAAAGAGGAGAATACCACCAATCATGGTCACCAAAGCACTAATGCAAATGACCACCATTTCAGACATGTTAGCTGCGACCATCTCGCCAAGTTCTTCGGAAGACATGTCCATGTCACCATCACCCCCCATAGCGATGACCACAACGAGCCAAATCACGGAAGCGTACATCACAACAGATGGAAGAATCACCCACAAGAGGTTCCATCCGCTCTTGCCAATATCATGAAGCCGACGAACTGAGAGAGCGAAATGAGGAATGATGGTAATCAAGCCCCATAGACAAGACAAAAGACCAACTTCACTAACAGTCAGACCAATGACATAGACATCGATCAAGGACAAGATGATGTTAATCAAAATGTTCGCTAAAATCCAATACCAATAGGCGGAGAGTGTCGAGCGACCGGAGAAATTAAAATAACGCTTGAAGAAATCCTGCGTTGCGGTCGTGAGAGTATAGCCTGTATATGTGTTCATAACATGTTAAGCTTAGCAAAAAACGTTTTTCATGTAAAGAGTGAATACACCAAGTTTTCCAAAAACTCGGTGATAGGCATGTGATCCCCCTCACTTGCGACAAGTGGGGCGAGTACAAATGAACAAAATGACGAGAAATCCGATATAATAAGGCAAGATAATCCACAGCCAATGCCATGGCGCGAAACCTGCATCGCGCATACGCCTTGTGGTCAAGGCGATGAAGGGCACGTAGATAATGAGCAAGCCGAGAGCTTCAAATGCTAGCCAGTAAGGTAGCACGCTCTTATCCCAGCCAAAGTAATGATGCAGTGCGCCGCCAGCTATCCCAGCAAAAAGACACCATGTGATGCTCATCATGATGCACCCGAGCAAGGTCTTCCAAAAAGCGGCACCTGTGCTACGCCCTCGGTAATCAAAGGCGCGGCTAAACATCTCGCATTCAGCGCGAACAAGGGTCAGTGGTGGGGATTGGTTCATGATAGTATCTAAGCTATCATTTCTCAATTAACATGTCAACTATAACTGAAAATGAGGTGGCACTGGTCGGGCATGTGCTTCATGAGCTGGTCACGGTACTTGGCGAGGATGTCGTAGCTCTCCCCAACGGTGATTCCCTCGGGCGTGGCGAGGCGCACGACGCAGAGCGAGCCAGAGCCATGGAAGTAGAGGTCGATGCTGAGGGCTTCGGGGACTCCGTGGTCTTGCATCTCGTGGCGTAGGTTTTGCTTCCAGTGCTCGGGCTGGTGGGCACTTTGGCTCATGCGGGGCAGTTCTCGTTGGTCGGGTTCCAACTTAATGAGAACCTTGTGGGCGGGCAGTGCGCGGGTGACGGATTGCTTGAATTGCTCGATGCGGACATTCCATTCTTCCACGCTGTCCTCCTTGGGGGCTTCTAAATCGACGAAGACGACGGGACCATCCTCGGTATCTAAAATCATGAGCCCGTGGGTGAAGAGACGGTTAGCGATGGCGGAGGTACGGACAATTTGCTGTGGGGTGCTTGCTTGTTTGCCCGTGGGGTGGACATGCACCATGGCATGAGCTTCGCGAAAATTGTCGTTGAGCATGCATTTGATGGCGGTAGTGACCTCATGCGCCATATCGACGGGCCAATCGCGGGGGACACTGACCACCATATCGAGGAAACAGCGGCTGCCGACATCACGAACGAGGAGGCGTTCGACGGGGTAGGCTGGCATGTGCTCGGCCATCAGTCGATGGATTTGGGCTTGCAGCTCGATGTTGGATTCATCCATCAAATGGCGGATGGCATCGCGGGCGAGGCTGTAGCTGATGCCTAGGATAATGCAGGCGACAATGAGGGAAGCGAAGACATCGGCACGCAGGAGTAGATAGTGCATCCAAGAATCGGGCTGGGTGTAAGCGACGAGAGCGACAGCGGAGATACCGAGAAGAACGGCAGCACTACTGAAGAGATCGCTTTGGAAATGGGCGGCATCGGCAGCAAGGGCAGCGCTTTGCGTCTTTTTGGCGACACGTCGCAGCATGATGGAGCGGTTGAGGTCGATGGCTAGGGAGAGAATGACGACGACAAAGGCCCAGATGCTCATGTCGATGCTGAGTTCGTCTGGGGATAGGAGGCGTTCACCTGCTGTTTTGAAAACCCAGACTGCGACAACGAAGAGGAGGACGGATTCGGCTAAGGCGGCAAGGTATTCGATTTTGCCATGACCGTAGGGGTGATTTTCGTCGGCTGGTTTGGCATCGATTTTGACAGCTAGGTAGGTACCGAAGGAAGCGAGGAGATCGAGGCCGCTGTGGAGGGCGTCGGAGATGATGGCGAGGGAGCCGGTGAAGATACCGACGGTGAGCTTCATGAGGGTGAGGACCGCGCTCCAGATGACGGAGGAGAGCGCGGCGTGGGATTTTTCGGAAGCGTGGGAATCGGACATGTTGTGATAGTATGGTCTTATGAGTTGGTCTTAGTCAAGACTAAAGGGGATAAAGCAACAGGGCGGTTGCAGCAAAGGGCGAAGCCTGAGCCGGGTCTGGGTACGGCAGTACCCAGCGGAGTCCAGAGGCAGAGCCTCTGGTGGGGTGTGGGGTGAAACCCCACTGGGGTGCAGGGGCGAAGCCCTGCCCCCACTGGGCTTTGCCCAGACCCAGTGGGGCTAGCCCCACACCCCAGCAGGATTTGTTCCGCCTCACGCTGCTACGCAGCGCCGTTCGGGAAGTGTCCCTCACTTTCGTTGTCTCACATTGCAGTGCAATGTGTCCTGCACTAGGCTCTGGCTTCGCCCTTTGCTGCCACCGCTTTTTTACAAATCGAGCCGCCCAGCTCTCCAGCTGGACGGCTCACTCATTCTAACTCAATTGTTCAACTTTATTCACCACATCCACCATCCTTATATCCACAAGCACGGCAAGATTTGCACTTACCATCCTGCACATATGCCAAGGCATGGCATTGCGGGCAGATGGCAGCTCCATTCAGTCCGTCACCCTTAGGCAGTTCTTCTTCCTCGTTCGCAATCTTAGGCACGACGGTCTTAGATGCAGCACTCAAGCTACCATTCATGCTATGCAATGGCAACACGTTCACGCTGCTATCAGCGCCAAAGGCAGGGCTCATGCAGTTGGTATACATATCACGCAGTCGGTAGCCGTTCGTTTCAGGGAACAACCAAGCAAGTATCTTCGAAATCAAGTCCACGACAGAGGAGCAGGAGCGAATTTCGCTGCATACGCCATCTTCATCATCGTCACCAACTCGGCAGAAGCCCGATGGTTCGAAAGAATAAGAACGGAATCCATTAATGACTTCACGAAGTGGTACACCAAATTGCAAGGCGGATGAAAGCAGCTTACAGTAGGCTTCAAACATACCCGATGCAAAGGAACCAACTTGGCCCAATCGACCAAAGACTTCCCCACAGGTGCCATCAGGGTAGACCCCAACGGTCAGATAACCTGCAAGCTGACCACCAACGGAGAATTTGACGGTTTGGCCCAGTCGGCGTCCACGCAGTTTGCGTTGGAATGGCTTACTAGCTTCGGCCACGATGGCAGCGATGGCTTCTTCTCCACTAGCGACGAGTTGTTCCCAGACGTGTTCTGCTTTAAAGCGGCGTGTTTCCGGTGTGTCTACCATGTAAACGGCATTGGCTTTTGAACCCGCTCGGAAGATGGCGATGCACTTGACACCAAAGTCATGCGACATGATGATGGAGTCATAGATGTCTTTAACGGTTGCAGCCACTGGCATGTTGACGGTCTTGGAGCATGCCCCAGAGATGAAGGGTTGCACCGCTCCAAGCATGCGGAGGTGACCACCTGGTGTGATGGCGCGCTTGCCTGTGCCATTGGTGGCCGAGCAGTCAAAGACGCTGAGGTCTTCTTCTCGCAACCATGGGATTTCTTCCACGTGGCTCATGCCATTAGTAACTTGCAGTTGCTCGGCGTTGAAGAGGCTGGCGTTGGACATGTTGGTGAGGAAGCTAAAGACTTCTTCGATGTCCTTGCGGGTGCCATTGGCTGGCACGCAGCGTCGCCATGCGTGACGGACGGGGCCTGCTGCGCTGGCGCATGGGTCAGCGACCAAGTGGGTCAGCACTTCGTCCATGTTGCTGCCACAGGCGGTGATGAGGCCATCGAGACCAGCGACTTCGAAGGATGCTTCACGCACTTGGGCTTCGGTGTATCCCATGGTGCGCAGTGCTTCCAAGGAGAGGCGGTTGAACATTTTGATCATGCCACCACCAGAAAGTTGCTTCCATTTCACCAAGGTGTAGTCGGGTTCGATGGAGGTTGTGCCTTCATCGTAGCAGCCCAGTGGTGCGGAGATGGTGCCCGTTGGTGCCATGACGGAGACGAAGGAGTTGCGGAAGCTTGGTTCTTCAAGCACCTTTTCCCAGAGTTCCAGCGCCTTATCAGCAAGGCTCTTGGCGGGGGTGATGCGCTTGTCTTCCAAGGAGCTTGGGGTGACAAAGCTCTTGAGGAAGGCGCGCAGCGCATAGCTGGCATCAAGTCCTTGGGAGATGGGCAGCTCGCCCTTGGCTTCGCCAATGAGCTTTTGAACCATCTTTTCTTCGGCACCACCTGTCAATTTGCCTTCACCCATGATGCTGCTGAGGCGTTGGGAGACGGTGTGCAGATTGATGACGGCCTTGAGGTCGGTCTTTGTCGCTGGGTATTCCATGTAGGAGCCGAGTTCACGACCCATTTCTGCGGATGCGGCCCAAGAAGCTGCGGTCAAGCAGGAGCAAAGTTGGCTGGCAATCCAGCGGCCTTCGTCGGAGTCGTAGGAGACACCCAAGCTCATGAGCGCACCACCAACATTGGCGTAACCGATACCCGTTGTGCGGAAGCGGTAGGTACCTTCTGCGATTTCAGGGATAGGGAAGCCACCGCGTTCTACGTTCAAGTCAGCGCAGACCATGGCGAGGCGAACGGCGTGTTGCAGCGCGTCGGCATCGAAGCTTGGCTTGCCGTCTTCGCCCTTCTTCAGGAAGCGATAGGCATTGAAGGAGCTAAGGTTGCAGGAGGTGTTGTTGAGGAAGAGGTATTCCGAGCATGGGTTGGAGGTGGAGATATCACCAAGGCTCTTGACGGGGTTCCACAGGTTGATGACGTCGTTGTTGTGGATACCGGGTTCACCATTATCCCAAACGGCTTCTGCCATTTTTTGCAGCAGTTCTGTTGCGCGGAAGGTGTGTTGGATGTGGTGGGGGTTGGTGACCCAGCGGGTGTGGGTGTTGCCGTTGGTTTCAACCGCCTTCCAGAAGTCGCCCTTGAGGGAGACGGAGTGGTTGGCATTTTGGTTGGAGAGGGTTTCACCATAGAGCAGACCGTCCATGTGGGGGTCAAAGTCGATATCTGTGGCCAATGGCAGGGCAAGGATGACACGTGCTGCAGCGCGTTCTGCATGGGAGCCCGAGAGGAGTTTACCTTCGGCAATCTTATGCAAGGCAAGGTGGACGTTATGCTCACGAAGGATGACCTTGGCGACGTCTTCTTGCTTTTGCTTGGCTTCAATGAAGCTAAAGATATCAGGGTGGTCGGAGTACATGAGCACCATACGTGCAGCACGACGTGTCTTACCACCGGAGCGGATGGCACCAGCCATGCGGTCCCAACCGCGGTCAAAGCTGATAGGTCCCGAGGAGCGACCCTTACCACGGATAGGCTCGTAGGAGGAGCGCATGCTAGAAAGGTTGATACCAACACCAGAACCGCTGGCAAACACGCGACCTTCGGTGACCAAGTGGTCGAGGATGTCGTCCATGTCGTCCTTAACTTCGGTCAAGAAGCAAGCGGAGCATTGGGGGTATTCGTAGGTGCTGCCCAGTTGATTGGTCTTCAGGTTGCCCTTGGTGCCCTTGGTATGGAAGGATTTGGAGCCATGACCCGTGAAGCGTTCGCGAAGGTCTGGACGACCCCAGCGCCATTGTTCCCAGTGACCGATGTTGAACCAAACGGGGGAGTTAGGTGCCCAGATTTGGTTGACGAGCATGTACTTGATTTCTTCGTTGAAGATGTCAGCATCTTCCAAGTCCATAAAGTAGCCTTCTTCCCAACCCCAAACGGTGTAGGTGTTGGCGATGCGGTCAAAGATTTGGCGGAAGCTTTCTTCGTACTCTGGGCTGCCAGCTTCGCTACCAAAGAGGTATTTGTCGGAGGTGATGCGGACGGCATTTTCGTCCCAATGAGCAGGTGTTTCAACGCCAAGGCGTTCGTAGATGGTGCCACCTGTCTTCCAATCGCGAATCACGATGTCGCGACGTCCCCACTGAATTTCATCGTAAGGGTGAACGTTGGCGGAGGAAAAGAGGCGGTTGAATTTCAAGCCGCCAATCAAGCTTTTGCGGCTAGGAAGGATGATGCTACGGCCATCGCGAAGCGATAAAATCGTCTGCGAGCTCGTTGAAGAGGGTTCTGTTTTTTTGGTAGTTGCCATCGGTGTGTTTGCTTGTTGAATCGGGGTGCATCCTATACGAAAATAAAGGTGAAGTCAATCTGTTTTATTTTTCGTTTTATCTATAGCTTGGTCTAGTTCGTCAGGCAGCATACCATATATTGTGGTTTTGTCTTTTTTTAGGCCAACTAAAATCAAGCTGTACCCCCTGAATTTTTTTTACTTTTTTTTTGCTTGAAAAAGCAAGCTTCAGTCAAGCTGATTTTTCACAAAACTAAACAAAAAATGCCGTGTCCCGCTATTACTCTTGCTTCTCGGCATTCTTCATCGCATAATACCATCATGCAAGCATCAAGTGACAAAAAGGGACTTCAAGAAATTTTAAAATCTGTTTCGCGCAGCTTTTATTTATCCATGGTCTTTTTGCCCAAACAGATGCGTGCGCCCATCTCGCTCGCCTACATGTTGGCGCGCGCAACAGACAGTGTAGCGGACAGTTCTCAGGCAGACATCGCCCTGCGATTAAGCAGCTTGCGACAAATGGGACAAGCCATCGAAGGAGAATTGACGGGCCGTGAGCTCAGTCCCCTACTCGAATCCTTGCAGGGTGAACTTGCACAAGCCCAAGCCAAAGCATCCGAAGCCCTCTTGCTGCAACGCTTTGGGGACTGCCTTCAACTACTCCAATCCCGCCCCGAGGGAGAACAAGTGCTTATCCGCCGCGTGCTGCACACCATCATTGAGGGCCAGTGTTGGGATTTAGAATTTTTCGAGCAGCACGACTGCGTGCAAAACAACAAACAAACGCAGGACTACACCTACATGGTCGCGGGGTGCGTGGGCGAGTTTTGGACGGATTTGGGTCACCTTTGCATGGGCAAGGGGAAATTTTGCCCCGAGGACAAACTCAAGGACATGCGCGAAGCGGGCAATCGCTACGGCTGCGGCTTGCAGCTGGTCAATATTTTACGCGACCGTGCCGAGGATACCGCCAATGGTCGCAGCTATCTTTGTTCCGCGCCCAGTCGTTGGCAGGCACGCGCCGCCAAGTACCTGCAAGATGGCGTGGATTACAGCCTGCGCCTCGCCAATGTGCGCCTTCGTTTCACCGCGCTGCTACCCGCTTTGTTAGGGCTTAAAACCCTCAAGCTAATCCATGAGGCAGGCGATGCGACGAGCCGACAAAAAATCACCCGCAGCACGGTGTACATCACCATGGTGCAGGCGCTAATGATGAGCTTATTTTCAGCTCGATGAATTAATAGTAAGAAGGACGACGGCGTTCGACCAAACGCTTGAGGCGTTTGTTCAAGGTCAAACGAGCAGCGGAGGAGACGCGGTCGGTGAAGAGGAAGCCATCCAGATGGTCCACCTCATGCTGCAAGCAACGGGCGAGCAAGCCACCGCAATCAATCTCCAGCGTCTTGCCATCCAAGGTTTGAAGACGGGCACGCACATTCTTAGGGCGCGCGACATTGGCGCGGATATCATGCACACTCAAGCACCCTTCGGTGAAGAGCTCTTGCTTGCCGTAGGGTTCCAACTCAGGGTTGACGAAGACCAAGGGCATGATGCTGTAGAGGGAAACCTCCTCCCCATTGACCATGATGGTTTCATCGGGGGCTTCTTCGCCCTCCTCCACCTCATCTTTAGGGATGTCGATGACAACCATGCGGATATTAAGCCCAACTTGGGGGGCAGCCAAGCCAATCCCTTGGGCGGCATCCATGGTTTCAAGCATATTGGCGGCTAAATTGTGCAAGTCTTCATCAATGTGCTCGACAGGAGCACTTTTCGCGCGAAGAACGGCATCACCATATTGTGTGATAGAAAGGAGCATAGTTCAATGTTAATGGGTACGAATTACCGAAGGCATTGTAACACCCCAAGTGCGCCATTGTCAAGGGCAATGGAGCGGTCTATGTTCTGTTTAGTTACCATTCCCGGACGTGATAGTAAAGTAAGCCTCTACGATGCGAAGCATCGTGAATGGGGTCTGGGGTGCTTGCACCCCAGTGGTTTCCAAAGGCAAAGCCTTTGGTGGGTTAAGGGCAAAGCCCTTATAGGGTTTGGGATGAAATCCCAATCCGTCGGAAGACCTGCAGAGGCGAGCGAAGCGAAGGTCACCAACTTAC
>JAWXTZ010000035.1:0-17954 GCA_044433085.1 Akkermansia sp. | reverse complement strand
TGTTCGTCCTGCTGGTCAGACTTATCTTGGTCTTGAGGCTCGTCCTTTGGCTCATCTTGCTGGTCAGACTTATCTTGGTCTTGGTCTTGCTGTTGCTGTTGCTGTTCTTGTTGCTTCAGTCGTTCAATCTCCTCATCCAAGGCTGTTAAAAATTCCTTCATGCCCTTGGTGGCTTGCTGTGCTTGTTCCATGTCGGCTTGCAGACTCAGCGTGTCTTCAAAGTTTTTGAGGTCTTGGGCGAATTTGGGGCGCAGTGCCTCCAGTTCCTTGGAGCTGGCTTGCTTGGGCTGTCCCTGCTCATCGGCATAAAGCTGGCGAAGTTCATCGAAGTGCAGCTCGCCCGACATCTTGCTCAACTGGTAGCTGGCAGCGGCTTGCAGCTCCTTGTCCTCGCTGAGCAGCGCGCGCGAAAAGGCATCGCGAGCCGTGGCTTCATCCGCCTCTTGCATGGCGGCCAGCCCCGGCGCGCAGGCGGTGGCGGGCTGTTCCTGTGCCCGTGTTGATTGCCCCATCAGCAGAAATGCCAGCAGTAAGAGAGGGGCTGAATGGAAGCGTCGCAGGGTGACATTCTTCCAATCGGTGCTCATGATGAGCCCCAGCAGCATAAGCCCGAGCGCAGGGATGAGAAAATAGCTGAAAAGGTCGCGCGGTACCTTGTTGATGGAACTCGTATCATCATGCCTGTCAATTTTTTCCGCTGCACGTAGGGCAAATTCGCTCAAGTCTGCGCCAGCCCCCATGATGAAGAAGTCCCCGCCTGTCGCGTGGGCGAATTCTTGCAGTTGCGGTATTTTTAAGCTGCTGATGACATGCTTGCCTTGGCTGTCTTGGTAGAGCCCGTTTTCGCCTTGGGGGTCGGGGATGGCACCGCCCGCCTCCGTCCCAACACCGACGGTGATGACCAGTAAATTATTCTTCTTGGCTTGGCGGGCTAGCTCCTTGGAATCCTCACCGACGGTGTCTTCCCCATCGCTAAAGATAATCAGGGCATTGGAGCCCGTGGGGGCACTGCGCTGCAAATCCTGTGTCGCCTTCTCTAAAACCATGCCGAAGTTGGTGCCACCTGTCGGAATCCAATCGCGCTTCACGTGGCTGAGGATTTCCTTCAGGGCAGCGTGGTCGTAAGTCAGCGGGACGACTAAATCCGCCTCGCCCGAAAAGACGATGAGCCCAATCTTATCGCTGGGCAGGGCATCAATGAGCTCGTAGGCGGCGGCACGTGCCTCCTCCAAGCGCGAGGGGCGCACATCCTGCGTCTCCATGGAGCGCGAGATGTCTAGCGCGATGATGAGGTTGCGGCTGCTGGCGGCTTCCTCACTCTCCTCAAAGCCATTGATGGGGCGCGCCAAGGCGATGATGGCAAGGCTGCTTGCTAGCAGGATGAGCAGGGCGGGGATGGTGGTCTTCCACGTGGGACGACGCTTGACCAGTTCGCGCTCATGCTGCTCCGACACCAGCTTTCGCCATGTGCTTTGGCGACGGCTGTTGAGGATTAGGGCGACCAAGCCCAAAAGAAGGGGCAGAATCAGCAGGGTCAGGAGGCTGGGGTAAAGAAAACTCATCGTCAAATCGGGGGCTTATCAGGGCGCGGCCTGTGGTCGCATGAAGTTGAGGGTGAAGCTGAGTAGTAGCAGCACACAGGCCGCAGCAAGGGGGTAGGGGAAGAGCGGTTCGTTCTTGATGATGGTGCGTCGCTTCGCCTCGGTCTTCTCCAAACGGTCAATGCCTTGGAAGGCCTTCATCAATTCTTGCCCGCTGCTGGCGCGGAAGTAGTGACCATTGGTGATGCGCGCAATCTCGCGCAAGCTCTTCTCATCTGCCCCCGCATCTTGCACATGGGCAGAGAGCTGTTGCTTTTGCCCAATGGCGATGGTGAAGATGCGAATGCCCAGCTTGGCGGCTTGTTCGGCTGCCTCAATCGGGGCGATGGAGCCACGATTGCTGTGCCCGTCTGTCACCAAAATGATGATTTTAGACTTGGTCTCCTTGCGCTCTTCCAAGCGCGTGGCGGCCGAGGCGATGGCGGAGCCAATGGCGGTGCCGGGTGATGCGATGTAACCGGGGATGTTGCGTCGTACATCTTCTAGATAGAACATTTCCATCATATGGCACAGCATCTGGTGGTCGAGGGTGAGCGGGCAGCTGAGCTTAGCTTGCCCCGCAAAGGCGACGATGCCCATGCGGTCGTTGGGTCGATTTTCGATGAATTGGGAGATGACATGCTTGGCGGCTGTCAGTCGATCCACGCGCTGTTGGATGATGCGTCCGCGTGCGTCCTTGCTGGCGAAGTTCATGTCGGTCGCCGCCATGGAGCCCGAGAGGTCAAAGGCAATCATGATGTCGATGCCACTGACCTTGTCTTCGGTAAACTCATGCCGCAGCTGGGGCTGTGCCAAAGCCAGTAGAAGGCAGGTGTAAGCGGCGGCAAAGATGAACATGCCCAGCTTGCCCGCCAAGGTCGAGGGTCGTTTGAGCTGGTCTTGGATGAGTCGCAGCGCAGGGTGCACCACGCAGGCGGAGGTGCCCGCCTTGCGTCGCAGCAGCAAGAGGGGCAGCAGGAGCAGTAGCCCCCAAAGCCACGCGGGCTGGGCAAAGAAGAAGTCCCCACCTTGGTCTAAACTTGGAAAATTCATGCCTTGCTTTTCCTTTCACTTTTCTTATTGATATCAGCCTGTGCCTCTTGCTTGCGCTCGGCCTCGGCAATACCGACAATGAGCTTGCGGGCGCGCTCGCTGGGCGTGCTGGTGCTTGATGCTAAATCATCGCTACGGGCGGCAGTGCCAGCGTACTTCATCTCGGCCAACTCCTCCAGCAGCTGGCGCAGCTCATACTGGTACTTCATGGGGATGGAGGCGAGGGAGTCCAAGCGGCTGCTCAGCTCCTGATGGGTTTCGTAGAGGGTGGGCTCCTGCGTCTCCTTGGTGATGTATTCACGCAGCAGGAGGGAGAGCTGCAAACTCATGGCGCGGGTATCGAGTTGCTGCGCCTCCAAGTCCGCCAATCGGGCAAGGGCGATTTGCTCCGCACTGGGGGGCGTGATGCTTTTCTTGGGCTTGAATCGTCGGTAGAGATAGAGGGAAAGCCCAGCGAGTAGCAGAATCACCAGCACTAAAAGGGCGATGTTGGCGGCTGTCCAAAAGCTCTCTTGCAGGAAGGGTTCGGCCGCGACATCAGCCCCCAAATCGGGAATGCGGTCAAGCAGGCTACCTGCTGGGCTGGGCATCGCTGCTGTCTGTGCTGCTAGGGGATTCATGGCAGGATAGGAAAAAATTATCGGGCAAAATGGCGGCTGCGTCGCACGAAGAGACGGCTGAACTCATGGATGAAATCTTGGTCGGTCTGCAGGTCGATGAAGTCCATGCCCAGCTGGTGGAAGTTGCGCTTCCACTGCGTGCGGTGAATTTGCATGCGTTCTGCATACTGCTCGCGCAAGTCATCGTTGGACAAATTCACCTCCCACAGCGCGCCGCTTTCGGGGTCGTTGATGATGACGCGCCCCGCATCGGGCAGCTCCAACTCACAGGGGTCGGCCAAGCGAACGGGGATGAGCTCGTGGCGGAAGTCCAACTTGCCCAGCGCACGCTTGTCCAGCTCACCCAAGAAATCACTGATGAGGAAGAGCATGGCACTCTTGCGCTGGGTGCGCAAAATGTCGTTGGCCAAGACCTCCATGGGCACATCTTGCCCACCCATGGGCGAGCTGATAACCTCGCGCACAATGCGCAGGCACTGGCGCATGCCCTGTGCTGGTGGCAGGTAGAAGGGGTGCTCGCGCCCGTAGAGCAGCAGCCCCACCTTGTCACCATTTTGGGCGGCACTGTAGGCGAGGACAGCCGCGATGCGGGCGGCATACTCCAGCTTGGTTTCGCTCATGCCCTCACTAGCGTAGTGCATGGAGGCACTCGTGTCGATGGCGAGCAGTAGGATTTGTTCGCGTTCCTCAAAAAACTTGCGCACATAGGGTGTGCCCGTGCGTGCCGTCACCTTCCAGTCGATGAAGCGGGGTTCATCCCCAGCCGTGTACTCGCGAAAATCATCAAAGTCCAAGCCCTGACCACGAAAGCTGGAGCGATACTGCCCCGCAAAGGTGGCCGTCGCTTGCTTGCGCGCTTGCAGCTCAATGCGTCGCACCTGCTGCATGATTTCTTGGCTCTTATCCATGGAGGGAAGAATTTACGGTACGGCAACCTTGGAAAGAATCTTGCTGATGATTTTATCGCTGCTCACATCGGCCGCCTCGGCCTCGTAGGAGAGCAGGATGCGGTGGCGCAGGATGTCATGGGCCAAGTCCTTCACATCCTGTGGTGTCACATAGCCGCGTTGGCGGGTGAATGCAAGGGCACGTGCCGCGCGGGCAAAATTGATACTGGCACGGGGGGATGCACCCGCGCGCACCATGCCATCCAAACTGCGGTCAACCAGCTCGGGTTGGCGCGTGGCGCGGACAAGGTCCACAATGTAGGCCTCCACCGCAGGGTCGATGTAGATGTCATTCATCAGGGCTCGGGATTCCTCAATATCCTCAATCGTACACACTTGGCTCGTGTGGGGGGCGGCAGAGGTGCCACTCATGAGGGCGAGCACGCGCATCTCCTCCTCGCGGCTGGGGTAATCAAGCTGCAATTTGAAGAGGAAGCGGTCGAGTTGCGCTTCGGGCAACTGGTAAGTACCCTCTTGCTCAATAGGGTTTTGAGTCGCCAGTACAAGGAAGGGGCTGGGCAGGGGGTAAGTCCCATCACCAAGGGTGACCTGCTGCTCCTGCATGGCTTCCAGCAGCGCGCTTTGCACCTTGGCTGGGGCGCGGTTGATTTCATCCGCCAGAATGAGGTTGGCGAAGATAGGACCCTTGCGGGCGCTGAACTCGCGCTGTTCGGGGTTGTAAATCATGGTGCCCAGCAAGTCGGCTGGCAGCAGGTCGGGGGTGAACTGAATGCGGGCAAAAGCGGCCTGCATGGTGCCAGCCAATGCTTTAATCGAAAGCGTTTTAGCCAGACCAGGTACCCCTTCCAGCAGGACGTGTCCCTTACAAAGGAGGCTCAAAACAAGGCGGTCAATAAGTTTTTGTTGCCCCACAATAACCTTAGACATCTCCATTTTAAGAGCGTGAATCCACGCGGAGCGCTGGGCGATGAGTTCATTCAAATCAGGTGAGTTCATAGCGTTTGATGTTGTCTTTAGTGTAGTCTCTTTCAGCCCTCATTTCAAGAGAGTTCTTAATGCGTGACACAAAAGCTAGGAGACGCGTTCAAAAACAAAGCGAAATGAGGGCACAAAAAAGCTCCCTCATTTTTCAATGGGGGAGCTTTTTGAGTAGTCTCGCCAGGATTCGAACCTAAACTGAATGAATCAAAATCATTAGTGCTACCTTTACACCACGAGACCACGTGGCAGCGCCTGATGGCGTGTGCAGGGAGATTTTACAGAAAATGGAACCCTTTTGCAAGCATAAAATAAGAAAAAATGCAAAAAACTTATTTTGGGGGCTTGGTGTGGCTTGTTATCTTGTCAGTTAGGCACTACCCGCTTGCCATTTGGGGCGGGTGCTTTATCATGGGGGCAAGATGGATACGAAAACGATTTTGATTACTGGTTCGACCGATGGTTTGGGGCTGGCGACAGCCAAGATGCTGGCGTCTCGCGGGGCACAAGTTGTGCTGCATGGGCGCAATGCTGCGAAGTTGGCAGCAGCAAGAGCCACGATTGAGGAGGAAACGGGCGTGGATTGCCCACGGGGCTATGTTGCGGATTTGAGCCGCGTGAGCGCGGTGAGGCAATTGGCGGCTCAAGTAAGGGAGGATTACCCCCACTTGTCCGCCCTCATCAACAACGCGGGCGTGTATCAAACGAATGAACCCATCACGGTTGATGGCTTGGATGCCCGCTTGATGGTCAACATGGTGGCGCCTTATTTGCTCACCAAGGAGCTGATGCCCTGCTTGAGCGCGGGCAGTCGTGTGGTGAATATCTCTTCGGCGGCGCAAGCCCCAGTGGAGCGTGACGCGCTGCTTGGGGTGAAGCGATTAGACTCCAATCTCGCCTATGCGGAAAGCAAGCTGGGGCTCATCATGTGGACGAATGCCATGGCGGCTCAAGAGCACGATGGCGTGGTCTTTGTGTCGGTCAATCCCAAGTCCTTCCTCGGTACCGCCATGGTGCGCAAGGCCTACGGACGACAGGGCTCGGACGTGCGCGTGGGGGCTGATATTGTCATGCGAGCTGCACTGGCACCCGAGTTCATGACGGCCAACGGCAAGTACTTTGATAACGACAGCGTGCGCTTTGCATCACCTCACCCCGATGCCCTCAACGAGAGCAAGTGTGCCGCCCTCGTCGCCTTGATGAACCAACTCATCGCCAACCTGTCTTGAGCCTTATGGAATACGTCGGCAAGATTTATCGCCCTTGGATGGAGGCAGAGAGCTTTCTCCTACAAGTGACCTACGGTTGCTCGCATAACACCTGCACCTTCTGTACCATGTTTGATGATAAGCGCTTTCGCATCCGCCCCTTGGCGGATATCCTGCGCGAGGTGCAGGAGGCGGGGCAGCGCTACTACGGCATTCGCTCGGTCTTCTTGATTGATGGCAATGTATTGGTGCTCAAAACGGAGATGCTGCTCAAAATCTTGGAGGCCATCCGCCAGCACATCCCGACATGTGAGCGCGTGGCGATGTATGCTACCTTCAATGACTTGAGGCGCAAAACGGTGCAAAATCTCAAGGATTTGAGCGAGGCTGGGCTGGATATCGTCTACGCGGGCTTGGAGTCGGGCGACCCCGATATCCTGAAACGCGTGAAGAAGGATTTGACCCCAGAGCAGGCCTTGGAAGGCATGGCGCATGCCAAGGAGGCGGGCTTGGCCGTGCACAACTCCCTCATTTTCGGACTGGGTGGGCGCGAGGGCTCGCAGCGGCATATTGAAATGACGACAGACTTGCTCAATCGCTTGCAGCCCGAGGAGATATCGACCCTCTCGCTGAGTGTGCAACCCAACAGTGAGTTGGAGAAGGAAGTCGAGGCAGGTAGCTTTGTGCAGGTTAGCCCCTTGCAATTGTTGCAGGAGGAGCTTTACCTTCTGGAGAATATCACCTTCCCCACCCTTTACTGGGGCGACCACGGTAACAATATCGTCGCCAAGCGAGGTTATCTGCCGGAGCATCAGGCGGAGTTTGTTCAGCTGCTCCGCGATGCGATAGCCCACCACCCGATGAGCAAGGCGGCGAGCTACCATCCCAGCCCGTGGTAGTTTTCACGCCTGTCCCAAATAGAAAGCCGCTACGATGCGCAGCATCGTGAATGGGTTCTTAGGGGCTAGCCCCTAAGTGGGTCTTGGGCAAAGCCCAAGTCGGGTCTGGGCTGAAAGCCCAGCTGGCAGAGCCAGTCGCCCAACTGACCCTCACCTGTTATTCGTAAATGTCCGCCTGGCAAGTCTAGCATTGCGCCACGCGCCCAGTTGGGCGACTCCCCCATCCCCGCGCGAAGCGCGCACTTTTCGACCGTCGCAAACGCGATAGCGCACCACCTTACGCAACAAAAAAAGCCATTCCTCACAAATCAGCCGTGAATAGAGTAACACCATCCCAGCCAGTGGTAGTTTTCACCCTTGACAGGGGCTTAGTGCTTTGCTAGGCTTAGGGTAATGAAAAAATATCTCCTATTGGCACTGGCGCTTGGTTTGATGACGACAAGCGTAACATGTCCTGTCTTCGCTGATGATGAGGCGGAGGACGCGACGGAAGAAAAAGTTTTAAAGCCTGGTCAGTACCCTGCCCAAAAGGCGGCTGCTAAGTTGCGCACCTTTGGTGGTAAGGTCAATAAGAAGGCGGATTACTACATCTACCTGCAATCCGCTAGCTGGTGTGGCCCCTGCCAAGCCGAAATGCCCGATATCGCCAAGGCTTATGCTAAGATGAAACGCAGCAAGCGCGTCGATTTGATTTTGGTCAGCTGGGATGAGAACGAAGGTGCCGCCAAGGGCTTTGCCAAGCAGCATCGCGGTCGATTCCCCATCGTGATGAAGGATAATGAAAAGGTCGCTGATTTAAAGGGATTTAAGCAGGCTAATGGTATTCCCTTTGCCATCATCGTTGATAAGGAAGGCAAGGTTGTCAAGAGTGGTCACGGTTCCATCGTCAAGGACTGGGAGGATTATTGCCCCGAGATTGAAGAGGAGGACGAAGATTAATCTAATAATGTTTCCAAATCTTTTTGAGGCAGTTCTTCGATGAGTTCGGAGAGCTGCTTCTTTGTTTGGTGCAGGGCGAGTACCTTTTCTTCCACCGTGTCGTGGCAGATGAGGCGGCAGAGGGTGACGGCTCGCTCTTGACCCATGCGGTGGGCGCGCCCCATGGCTTGCTGCTCAATGGCGGGGTTCCACCATGGGTCAAGCAGGATGACGTAGTCCGCGGCGGTGAGGTTAAGCCCCGTCCCTCCCGCTTTGAGGGAGATGAGGAAGAAGTCCTCCGCCTCTTTCTCTTGGAATCGCTTGACCAGTGCGTTGCGTTGCTTGGCGTTCAGTTGACCATCGAGGTAGAGGCAGCGGGCTGCAAGTTCCTTCTCCAAAGCCTTTTGTGCCAGTTGTAAGACATCGGTGAATTGGCTGAAGATGAGGGCGCGGTGCCCCGCTTGCTTGAGCCCAGCGGCCAGCTCCACCAGTTTGTTGATTTTGCTGGATTGCTCAAAACCAGCCGCCACCAGCGAGGCGTGGCAGCAGAGGCGACGCATCAGCGTCAACTGGCGAAGGGTGGAAAAGTTCTTGTCGCTCTCCTCTGATTTCAGCATCTCCACCGCTTGGCGACGGTGGCTTTCGTAGAGGGCACGCTCGGCCTCATCCAACTCGACCCCCACGCAAATCTCGGTGAGTGGGGGCAGTTCTTGCAGCACATCCCCCTTGAGCCGCCTCAGCATGCAGGGGGCAATGAGCTTGCGCAGGGCTTTGAGTTGCTCGGGCTCTTGCGTGTTTTGCTTGAATTGCCGCTGACTGCCCAACATGCTGGGGTTGAGGGTGTTCATGAGGCTCCAAAGCTCCATCAAATTGTTTTCGATGGGGGTGGCGCTCAGGGCGACGCGGCTCTTAGCACGCAGCTTGGCGATGGCTTTGCTGCGCTGCGCACGCGGGTTCTTGATGGCTTGCGATTCATCGAGGACGAGGATGTTCCACTCTTGCTCAAAGTCCTGCGGATTAGCCAGTACCTGCCCGTAGCTGGCGATGAGGACATCGCAGTCGCCCCCATGGCTTTTGTCGAGGTAGGATTGGACGCGCAGCTGGGGCGCGAAGCGTGCTGCCTCCTGCACCCAGTTGCCCAGCAGGGATAATGGGGCGATGATGAGGCTGCATCCCTCCTTCACCTGCGCTTGCAGGAGGCAGAGTACTTGCAAACTTTTGCCCAGTCCCATTTCGTCGGCAAGGCAGCAGCCTATGCCGCAGCGTGCGCGGGCGGCTAGCCATTCAAAGCCTGCGATTTGGTAGGGGCGCAGCTGTGCGGTGATGCTGCTGGGTACAGCTTCCTTCAGCTGGACTTGCTCGCGGTAGCGTTGCAGGGCGCTGGGTATCTTGTCGGATTTGTCCCAAGCCTTGCTCAGGCGCGCCATGGCGGCACGCGGGACACGCAACTTGCCCGCTTTGTGGCTGCTGGCGATGGCTAAGCTGGCGAGTTGCTTCTCTTGCTCTTGGCTCAAGGCAAGGTAGTGTTCCTCCGACAGGGGGATGTAGGCTCCCTGCCGCCCTTGCCAGAGCTGGAGCAGTTGCTCAGCATCGAAGCAGAGTTGTTCATTGACGCGCAGTTCCGCACCCAGCTTGAGCCAGTCGCCCATGCCTCCATCTAGCTCAAGCGTGATGCTTGAGGGGGCAGGCGCGTGCACCTGCAAGGGCTTGCTGCCTTGCCAGAGGAGAGGGATGCCGCTTTCGTGCAGGACCCGAAGCACATCTAAGGCGGTGGGCAGGGCTGCGTATTCCCAGCAGAAGGGGGCACGTTGCTGCCCGAGGCTCAGTTGAGGCTGCGCATGGAGGAAGTCTTGGCAGTCGTGCGCATCGCCCATCAGGGTGAGGGTGAGTACTTGCGCGCGGAAGTTGAGCAGGGCGTGTAGCTCCTGCCTGTCTTCCACCTGAATGGGGAGCATTAGGATGTAGCTACCATCTGCCTGTGCTTGAAGTTGGTATTCCTCCTGCTTCTGTCGGGCGGTTTTGATGCGCAGACGCAGGGCGCGGCGTTGACCATCCGCCCCCACCAGCCGAACGCGCGGATGGGCGGACAAGGCAGCATAACCAGCGGTGGAGAGATGCCACGCGGGCAGGTAGCTCCACTGGCCTTCGGTGATGTGATTGATGATGCTCAAGTCGTCCGCATCGCAGTGTTCTTGATACTGCCCACGGCTCAGCTTGCCCAAGGCAAGGCTGCTGCCGACTTGATGTGCCTCCTGCTCGGGGGGGAGCAGCCGTGCTTCAAAGCCTGCCAGCTTGTCGCCTGTGGGGCTGAGCCGCAAGTCCCAAAAGATGGCTTTTTGTGGGCTATCCGCAGCCTGTGCTTTGGCTAGGGGCTTGGGTAATTGCCTTTGCGCATGCTCCCATTCGCGTCGCAGTTGGGCGATGTCGGCTTCTGCGCGCGCCACTTGGGCGGGGCTCTCGCTCAAGCTGGCACATTGCAGGTGGTAGTTCAACCAACACTCGATGATGGATGCCGCCGCCTTGGCTTGAATGGCGTTGCGGATGGCAATCGGAAGCAGGGTGTCCCATCTGCGCTCGCTGAGCATCAGCGCGCCATGAGTTCGGGTTCCTAAGATGGTTTTGAGCAGCGGCTGCGCCTCCTTAAATCGCCCTTCGTGGTGTAGCTGGATGGCTTGCAGCAGTTTGTCCTTGGGGGCTTGCTTGAGCAGTTTGTTGAGCTGTGCTGCATCGCCTAGACCTTGGGCATAGAGGGCGGCATCCAGCCTTTCCTCCGCGTTAAAAGGTGGGGTGGGTAGCCCGAGGGGGCTGGGTAGCTCACCCAAGCTGTAGCGGCGTAAGATGAGGTGAAAGAGTTCCTTGCGTGCCGTCCCTGCGGGCAGTAGGTCGGAGTCCAGCAGGGCTTCCCCCATCACTTCATCCCAGAAGGCGAGGTGGTCGCGGTCGGGGTGCCACCCCAGTTGTTGCTTGCCACCATATTGGGAAAAGAGGGTGAGGAAGAGTTTGTCTTGCCCCAGCACGAGGGCTTGACGGGCGCGCCCGCGCAGGGCTTCGCAGCCGATGGAACGGTCTTCGCTGCGCTCTTGCTCCAACGCAAGGGCGCGCGCCTTGATGCTGGGGGATAGGTCTAGGCGCAGCTGGCGCAGCGAGGGGCGCGTGGTGGGGATGTATCCGCCACGCAGGGATTGTAGTTTTTCAGCCTTGAGCAGGTGCTCGGCAAGCTGTGCCCAGTCGCCCAGTTCCTTGGGCATCACGGGACCCGCGATGGCGCAGAGGGTGATGCAGCCTTGGCTGTCGGGGTGGTGGGGCTGCTTGGGCATGGGCTGGGTGACTATTTGATGAGGCTGCCTTCATGGCGGATGGCGTCCCACCCACCTTCGAGGATGTAGATGGGGCAGCTGAGCTCCAGCTCGCGCAAGGCCTTGGCGACATCCTCGGCCTTGGTGCATTCGGCGGTGCAAAAGACGACGATGCATTCCTGATTCTCCTCGGCCTCCAACAGGCGACCGATGGCGGTATCAATTTGATCTTGAATCATCGCCCCCGGTTGGATTTGGAACATACGGTTGTCGGCAAGTCGCAGGTGGTTGATTTCAAAATCATTTTGGCTGCGGGCATCAATCCAGACGGTTTTATCCTTCCAGTGGGAGAAGATGGTGTCCAAACAGATGCGATCGGGCGGCAGTTTTTCCTGCATGCAGGGGGGCAGGCGTTGGGGTTCAAAGATGGCGGAGTCAAGCCATGCCAAGATGAAGCCCAGTCCAAGGATGATGAGACCAAGCTTAATGAATTGAGGGATGATGTTCTTATGGGGCATGAGTTGTTTTTGTACGCTAGACATCCTACCATGTCCCAGCCCCCATTGTCAACGGCATTGACAGGGCAAGTTTGCTGTGCTACCATTCACTTGAGTCATGATGGTTACGATTAATGGAGAAGCAGTCGATGTGCTTGGTCAAACGGTGCAGCAATACCTGAACACAGCTGGTTATGCGAGCAAGCGCGTTGCCGTGGAGCTCAATGGCGCTATCCTACCCGCTGCCCAGTTTGCGGAGTACCGCTTCAAGGCTGGCGATCGCGTTGAAATCGTCCATTTTGTGGGAGGCGGTTGATATGGCTAGAAAATATTCCCAGCAAGAGTGGAATGAGGCGCTTATCGAGCGTGTCACCCTGCCTGTTTTTGAACGCTTGCAACAAAGTGTTGTAGGCATTGCGGGCTTGGGTGGACTGGGCTCGCACATCGCCATCATGCTGGCACGCGCGGGCGTGGGTGCCATGCATCTCATCGATTTTGATGGGGTTGATATCAGTAACATCAACCGACAAGCCTATATGATGCGCCATATCGGCTATGCCAAGGTTCATGCCATGGGCTATATCTTGCGAGACATCAACCCCTATATTCGCCTGCGAGAGCAATGCATCAAGGTCGATGAGTCCAACGCGGTGGAGTGCTTTGGTGAGTACAATATTGTCTGCGAGGCCTTTGATGATAGTGTCAACAAGGCCATGCTGGTCAACACTCTTTTAGCAAATTGCCCCGATATGCACATTGTTGCGGCATCGGGCATGGCGGGTTATGGCCCCGCTAACGACATTACCACCAAGCGCGCGATGTCGCGCCTGACCATCTGTGGTGATGGCAAGACCGATTTAGCCGAGGGCGTGCCACTGGTCGCCCCCCGCGTGATGCTTTGTGCCGCGCACCAAGCGCAGGCGGTCATTCGCCTCATCCTGCAAGAAAATCCCCTTTAATATCATGAAAACTGACCCATTCGTCCTTGGCGGGCGCACTTTTAAATCCCGATTCATCCTTGGCTCGGGCAAATACAATATGGAACTGATTCAGGCCGCTGTCGAACAGGGCGGTGCTGAAATGGTGACGCTGGCCCTGCGCCGCGCCAATGCGAAGGAGGGGCAAAGCATCCTCGATTACATCCCCAAGGATGTTGTGCTGCTGCCCAACACATCGGGTGCTCGCAATGCGGAGGAAGCCGTGCGCATCGCCCGCCTTGCCCGCGAGCTGGGCTGCGGTGACTTTGTGAAGATTGAGGTCATTCAGGACACCAAGTACCTGCTGCCCCATAATGAAGAAACCGTCAAGGCAACTGCCATTTTGGCGGCCGAAGGCTTTACGGTGCTGCCTTACATGTACCCCGATTTGAACACCGCCCGCGCGCTGGTTGATGCGGGTGCGGCTGCGGTCATGCCCTTGGCTGCACCCATCGGCTCCAACAAGGGCATTGCCGCTAAGGAGTTCATCCAAATCTTGATTGATGAGATTGATTTGCCCATCATTGTTGATGCTGGCATCGGTCGCCCCTCCCAAGCCTGTGAGGTGATGGAGATGGGTGCTGCGGCCGTGATGGCGAACACCGCCATTGCCACCGCGGGTGATGTCGCTATGATGGCGCGTGCCTTTAAGTTGGCGATTGAAGCAGGTCGCGAGGGCTACTTGGCCAAGCTGGGACGCGTGCGCCTCAAGGGTGGGGAAGCCTCCTCCCCCTTAACTGGTTTTTTGGATAACTAAGCCATGAAGACCCAAGGACGATGCAATCACATGGAATACTGGCCCGATATGGAGGTCAGCTCCCATGAGATGATGGATGATGTGGTCAATGCTGCCCGCGACTACGATAAAGACGCCTACACGGCCGAGGATGTGGAATACGCCATCGCCGCCGACCGCTTGAGCCGCGAGGATTTTGCCGCGCTGCTCAGCCCCGCGGCCGCGCCCTATCTGGAGCAGATGGCGCAGCGCGCGCAGGTGGAAACGATGAAGCATTTCGGGAAGAATATTTATGTTTTTACCCCGATTTACATTGCGAATTATTGCGAAAATCACTGTGTCTACTGCGGTTTTAACTGCACCAACAAAATCAAGCGCGCCAAGTTGAATTTTGAGGAGATTGAGCGCGAACTGCAAGCCATCGCCAAGACGGGGCTGGAGGAAATCCTCATCCTGACGGGTGAGAGCCACAAAAACTCTTCGCTGGAGTACATTGGTGAAGCCGTGCGCATCGCCAAGCGTTATTTCCGCAATGTGCAGTTGGAGATTTATCCCTGCAACACAGAGGATTACGCCTTCTTGCACGAATGTGGGGCGGATTTTGTCACGGTCTTTCAGGAGACCTACAACCCCGATAAGTACGAAACCCTGCACTTGGCGGGGCATAAGCGCATCTTCCCCTACCGCTTCCATGCGCAAGAGCGTGCGCTGAAGGGTGGTGTTCGTGGGGTTGCTTTTGCCGCCCTCTTGGGGCTGGATGATTTTCGTAAAGATGCCTTTGCGACAGGGCTTCACGCCTCGCTGGTGCAGCGCAAGTACCCACAGGCGGAGATTTCGCTCTCCTGCCCCCGCTTGCGCCCCATCGTGAATGATAGCACCATCCATTCTAAGGATGTGCATGAGCGCGAGTTGCTGCAGATTCTCTGCGCCTACCGCCTCTTCATGCCCTTTGCCAACATCACGGTTTCAACCCGCGAGCGTGCCGCCTTCCGCGACCAAGTGATTGGTTTGGTGGCGACGAAGGTCTCGGCTGGGGTCAGCACGGGCATTGGAGAACATGCCGACGAGGAGGAAATGGAAGACATGGGTGATAGCCAGTTCGAAATTGCCGACACCCGCAGCGTGGAGGAGGTTTGCGAAGCCATCACCCAACGCGGCTTGCAGGTGGTGATGAACGATTATGTCTTCGTTTAAACAGGTCGCCTTTACGGCACAAGCGCTATCAGCTCGTCCCTTGATGGAGCAGCTACAGCGTATTGTCACCGTGACAAAACCCGACCTGCTCGTTCTGCGTGAAAAGGATATCAGCGATGAGTCCTATCAAGCTTTAGCCCAACAAGTTCAGCACTTTTGCCAGCAGCAGGGCGTAGTCTTCTTCTGCAACGGGCACGTCTCTCAAGCGCGCGCCATTAGGTGCAAGCGCATCCAACTCGGCATGCCCGATTGGGAATCATACGCGGGACATTTAGGGGATTTTGAGGAAGTCTGGGTCTCCGTCCACAGTTTGGAGGAGGCGCAACGAGCCGCAGCGCAGGGGGCGCATGCCCTCATTTTCGGTCATGTCTACCTGACCGACTGCAAAAAGGGGCTGCCCGCCCGAGGCATAGATCAGCTGCGCGACATTGTTGCCGCGGTGAATATTCCCGTCTACGCCATCGGGGGGATTGAATCCCGCCACATGGGGGATTTGCAGCGCGCGGGTGCCGCAGGTGCCTGCCGCATGTCGTATTGGATGAAAATCTGACTGTTTGCTTGCGTTCTGGTAGATATTTTGCTATTCTCAAATGAAACTGAATTTTTACTCTACTCTATCCAATGACTAATTCTATCAAATATACTGGTGTGGCTGCTTTGGCAGCATGTGTATCTCTCGCGTTGAGCTCTTGCGGTGGCGATTCTTCCTCTGATTCCCAGACGCTGTTGCCATCCTTGAATAACAGGGAGATTTTTGCCACGTCTAATGGTGCTCTTGCGGAAGATCAGGTGCGATTGCTCAGCATGGAATGCACCGCTGCTAGCACAAACGCTACGGTGGAAACAGGAACCATCAATTTTACCATGGACAGTTCTTATGGTGAATGGACAGCCAACCAAGCTAGCTATAGCTACGATGCCTCCACGGGCATCATCACGATTTATAGCGGAACGGCTACCTTGGATGAAAGCAGCGTGTCGCTTTCCTATGGAACGATTTCCGTGAAGCTCTCTGTCAATGTATCCCTTAACGATGTCGTGAATAGCGATTTGGAAACAGGCTCATTCTACGGCTATCAGTCGGGAACCACGATGGAAATCACCGGTGGCGTGATGGATGATGGTGAAACCATTGCCGCAACGGCCAATGTGCTCGCGCAGCCAATCTACGTCGAGAAAACGGCAAACTAATGGCTTGTGTTTTTCGTGGGGGGCTTCTCTTCTGGGAAGCCCCCCTTTTTTTGTTGCTATGCATAGGGGCTCGTGGTAAGCTCACGGCATGAAACGTCATGATGACCGCGCAGTCGATGAAATGCGCCCCCTTGAATTTGTGTTGGATGTAGCCCCGAACGCCACGGCTTCTGTCCTCTCCTGCTTTGGTGACACCCGCGTGATTTGCGCGGTGACGATTGAGGAAAATGTCCCCCGTTGGATGAAGAATCAGGGTAAGGAAGGCGGTTGGTTGACCGCTGAATACTCCATGTTGCCCTATTCCACCCTCGACCGCAAGCGTCGTGATAGCACGGCTGGTAAGGTTGATGGTCGCTCGACAGAAATTCAACGCCTCATCGGTCGCTCCCTGCGCGCAGCCGTTGATTTGGAAGCCCTCGGCTCCCGCACCATCTGGATTGACTGTGACGTGCTGCAGGCCGATGGTGGTACACGTACCGCCAGCATCACCGGTGCTTGCGTCGCCTTGGCCATCGCCTTGAATCGATTGGTTGCCAAGGGTGGCTTGAGCCGCAGCCCCATGAAAAAACTCCTCTCGGCCGTATCGGTCGGTAAGGTGGAGGGTACGCCTCTGCTCGACCTTTGCTATGTGGAAGACCGCGATGCCGAGGTAGACATGAATGTCGTGTTGACGGAAGATGGTGAGTTTGTCGAACTTCAAGGTTCGGGCGAAGAAGCCGTGTTTACCCCTGAGGAAATGGCCCAAATGATTGTGTTGGCCAACAAGGGAGCTAAGGATATTGCCGTGGCTCAACGTGATGCTATTGCGCGTGCCGATGCCCTTAAATCGGGCGATATGGAGGCACTCAAGAACTTTTTTGCTGCAAAATAAGTCATTTTCCGCCTGTTTCTGCCGTTGGCGCAAGAAGAGCTTGCTTCTTGATGCGCCAATCGGTATAAGATGAAGTATGAATTGCAGGCTCGGACTTGAGCTTGCATGAAATCCCTAAATCAATAGAAATAAAAAACATGAAAAAATCAATCATTATTGCCGTCCTCGCTGCATTCCCAATGCTTGTCTCCGCTCAATGCCCTAAGGCTGATGCTGCTCCTTGCTGCCCAGCTCCTAAGTGCGAAAAGAAGGTGGACAAGAAGTGCTGCCCTTGCCCTGAAAAGAAGGCTTGCGAAACCAAGTGTGCACCCAAGTGCGACAAGCCTTGTGCCAAGCCTTGTGCGAAGCCAGAAAAGAAGTGCAAGAAGTTGACGCCTTGCTGCCCAGCACCAGCACCAGCACCAGCAAAATAATATTTTTGCTAAAGTTTGTAGATTGCTTTTTGCGATTCCGTTAAAGGTAGTAGAAGCAATTCTTTTGTGATGCAGCCAGTACTAACAAAGATAGGAGAGTGGGTACTGGTGTAGACAAGGCAATTTAGTCTAGTGTTGTTTTGTATATCACAAATGAACGGGTGTTCCTTCGGAGAGGGGCGCCCGTTCTTTTCTGTCTTTTTATCTTTTTGATGAAAGCGCTGTAGATTCTCGATATCGCTTGCGTTTAATGGTGATGTAGGGGGTTCTCTTCTACTCACTCTTCCTAAAAAACGAAACGATATAGATATTACTATGAACAAACTCATCGCAGCAATCGTATTGGGCATGATGCCAGTCATGGCGCAAGAAGCCCCAGAAGCTCCAGCTCCACCAGCACCTCAGGCAAAATTCTGCCCAGCATGCGGACACAAGCTCCATCAAGGACCACGCGGTCACAAGGCTGGTAAGCCAGAAGGTCGCGAACAAGCCAAGGGTGAAGCCCCTAAGGGACCACGCGGTCATAAGTGGCATCGCCACCACGGGCCAAAGGGACCACGCGGACCAGAATGCGGACGCCCCGAAGGTAAGGGACCAAAGGGTGAATGCCCTAAG
>JAWXTZ010000034.1:0-18077 GCA_044433085.1 Akkermansia sp. | reverse complement strand
GGCCGCCTTTGGTGAGACGACTACTGGCGCAAAGGGGCATATCCGGTCGTGAGATGGCAGAAAAGTACCTGCGCCCCCGATTGCAACATTTAGGTGACCCCTTCGAGCTGGATGATTTGGAGCAAGCTGTTGACCGCATTTTGCACGCGGTTGACGAAGGTCAATATATTTGTATTTATGGGGATTATGATGTCGATGGCGTCAGTTCCGTCGCCCTGCTCAATGAGGTGCTGGCGGCTTATGGCGTGCAGCCGCATTGCTTTATCCCCGTCCGTACGAAGGAAGGCTATGGCTTGAGCAAGGAGGGCATTGAGCGCGCGATTGCTGGCTGTGCCCGTCGCCCTGATTTGATTATTACGGTTGACTGTGGCAGTTCTTCGGTGGATGAAATTCGCTTCCTGCAAGAGCAGGGGATTGATGTCGTTGTGATTGACCATCACGAGGGCGGAACTCAGGGTCGCCCACCTGCCGTGGCTGTTGTCAATGCCAAGATGCAGGCTGGTTGCGAGCTGACCTATTTGTGCAGCGCGGGGGTTGTCTTCAAGTTGGCACATGGTCTCTTGAAAAAACGTCGCTTGGCGAATTTTGATTTGAGGCAGTATCTGGACGTCGTGGCGATTGCGACCGTGGCGGACATTGTGCCCCTCGTTGCGGAAAATCGCCTGCTGACCCGCTACGGCTTGCGCGTCTTAGAGCAAGGTAGCAATTTGGGGCTTCAGGCCTTAAATGAGGTGGTGGGGATGAAGCGTTCCCCCAACTCTAGCCATGTCTCCTTTCGCTTGGGACCCCGCATCAATGCGGCTGGTCGCATGGATTGCCCGCAAGATGCCTTGGAGCTGCTGATGACGCATGATGTGAATCGCGCTCAATTCCTCGCTCAACGGCTCGACCAATACAATCAAGCAAGGCAGCAGGAGGAAGGGAAAATCCGCCAGCAGGCCATCCAAATTTTAGAGGCGAACTTTGACCCCAAACGCGACCTCGTCGTCGTGCTGGGTTCCCGCCAATGGCACCCCGGTGTCGTGGGGATTGTCGCCTCGCTCATCATGAGGCGCTACTATCGCCCGACCTTCATCATCTCCTTGGATGAGAATGGCATCGGTAAGGGCTCGGGGCGTTCCATCCCCGGTGTGTCGCTGGTCAAGGCGATTCATGCCTGTGCTGATACCATCATCTCGGGTGGTGGGCATGACATGGCCGCTGGTTTGATGGTGGCGGAGGATAGGATTGATGACTTCCGCGAGGCCTTTAATGAATACGTCCGCCAGTCCAGCAGCAGGGAGACGCTTAAACCCGTGCTCATGATTGATGCCGAGGTTGATTTCCCCGAGCTGACCTTGGATTTGTTGGATAGCTATGAGCTCTTGGAACCCTTTGGCAATTCCAACCCTCAGCCCGTCTTCATGACGCGTGGGGTCATGCTCAACTGCCCACCCACCCACATGCAGGGCAATCACCTGCGGCTGCGGCTGCGGCAGGGCAACCATGAGCGCGAGGCGATGTACTTCAATGGTGGCGGTCGCTTTTTGCCCGACCCTCCTTGGGACATCTCCTTCACCATCGACCGTAACACGTGGCGCGGGCGATCAAGCTTGAGTATCTCCATTCAAGATATCCGTTCCGCAGAAGATTAATAAACGATACGTGATGAAACAGCGCGACTTACCAATTCGTAAAAAACGCATTGTTCCCAACAAGGCTTTGGAACATGGGGACTGGCGTGTCGCGGTCAAGAATCCCGAACAGGTACTGCGGCAGGAGGTGCCGCCCATCTCCCTGTGGAAAAAACTCCACCTTCGTGTTGAATACTTGGATGGTACCAGTGCTGCTGGATTTACCAATGCCGCGAGCGTTCAAGGCGGCTTGCAACTACCCAGCGATGCCTTGGCGCAGGTTGATATTCGCGGCTGGGCGCGCGTGATTCATCTCACGATTGCGCTGCTCTTCCTCTTGCCCCTCAGCGTTGTTAGTACCTACACCCTCCTGTTGCTGCTCTACAAGTCGGGGCCTCAACTTGACAGTTCTTTTTTGCTGCAAACTCCTGTTTGGTTCACCTTGCTGGGGGCAGCCTTTTATCTGGTGCTTCAGTACTCGAAGCTGATTCATAAACTCCTAGTCTACGCTTATGTCATCGGGCATGAATCAACCCACGCCATCGCCACCCTCTGCTGCTTTGGCAAGATTCACCACATGAAGATTGCTCTCAATGGCGGGTATGTGGAGACGGATAAGAACAACTTCTTCATCGCCCTTTCCCCCTATTTTGTCCCCATCTGGATGCTGCTTTGGCTGGGGGCGCTAAGTTTGCTCAATTGGGGCTTTGACATCCCGCATGGCGAACAGATTCTCTTTGCGGGATTAGGCTTCTGGTGGGCCTTCCACATCTACTGGACATTATGGATTTTGCCACGCGAGCAACCCGATATGCTGGAGAACGGGCTCTTCTTCTCCTCCTTGCTCATTTGGGTGATGAATTTGGGTATACTCGTTGGTGTCCTCGCCCTCTTCAATCTGCTGAGCTTGCGGGATTACATCCAAGAATTGATGCTCAGCGCCCAGCAGATTTACGCCTTCTTTGAGCTTTTGTACGCACTGGTTTGTGCGCTCTGATTATTTGATTTCCGCCAGCATCTTGCGGACGTAGTGCTGCTCCTTGGAAATCTCGGAAGAGGTAGCACCCAGCCCATGAAGAAGGGTCGTGGTCATGGTGATGGCGACTTCTTCCTCACCCGAAATGACGTGTTCGGCACCCTCGGCACGCAAACGTTGCGCGTGGCGATGGTATTGGGTGTGAGCCATGACTTGAATATCGGGGTTGATGTTGCGGGCGGCAATGGTGATTTCCTGCGCAGGAGCAGCGGGGGATGTGATGACAATGGCGGTGCTTTTTGCGGTGCCCGCCATGCGTAAAATGCTTTCCAATCGCGCATCACCCAGCATGGCGTGCATGCCCAAGGCTTGGAGTTCTGTCACGGTGTCGATGTTCATCTCGATGATGACAACCTCCATCTCATATTTTTGGAGAATGCGCGTGACCAGCTGACCACAGGGGCCATAGCCTACGACGATGAGGCGGTGCTGATCCTCATGCACCTCGGGGATGGGGGCAGCATCCTTTTGCTTCAGCAGCCCAATGCCCTTGTGTTCCAAGGCTGCAATGAGTTTGGGTAGGAATCGGTAGGCGATGGAATTGATGGTGATGCTTAAAATCGCCACCCCTGTAATCGCGTTGACCGCAGATGCTGGCAGCAAGTTGTAAGTACCCGCTGCCAAGGATGCAAGGATGAAGGAGAATTCCCCAATTTGAGAGAGTGAGCCCGACACGTAGACGCTCATGCGGCTCGGTTTGCCGAGCAGTCGGATGAAGGTGAAGGCCATCAGCGGTTTGATGAGAATGCAGATGCAAGCAGTGGCGAGCACGAGTTGCCATTCCTGCACAATGCCATCCCAGTCAAATCCCATGCCGACGGAGAGGAAGAAGAGCACGGCGAAGGCATCACGCATCGGGATAGCCTCGCTTGCGGCTTTGAAGGAGAAGCGGCTTTGCCCGACAATCATGCCCGAGAGGAAGGCGCCAAACTCCATGGAAGCATTGAAGACATAGGCGGATATCACCGCAATGCCCAAGGCGATGACGAGAACCGCTAAGGTGAAGAGGTCGCCAGAACTGCTGCGCGAAAGATGCGCCAGTACCTTGGGGAGAATGTAGCGACCAATCAGCACGACAAAGATGATGAGAACCGCAATTTTGGCCACCATCCAAGCAAGCGTGCTGAGGATGACTTGGGCGCTGAGCCCACCCTCGCCCACATCATTTTTCACAATGACAGGCAGCAGGATGAGCAGCATGATGGTAAAGATATCCTCCACCACCAACCAACCGATGGCCGTGTGCCCCGATGGTGTGTGCAGTACCTTGTTGTCGCTGAGAACGCGTGTGAGCACAACGGTACTCGACACGCAGATGCACAGACCATACATCACGGCACTAAGCTCGTGGGTAAAGCTTGCGCCGACAAGGCTGTAAGCCAGTGTGCCCAAGCAGATGTTGATGACAATGCAGAGCAGTGCCCCTGGCACGACTGTCTTGTAAACAGCCTGCAAATCCTTGAAGTGGAACTGCATCCCCACCCCAAAGAGGAGCAGGACGACACCGAGGTGGGAGAAGCCCGAGATGAGCTCGCTATCCACCTCCAGTCCAAAGAGGTGGCTGCCAGCAATGATACCCGCAATCAGGTACCCCACCAGCGGGGATAAGCGCATGCGCTGGGCAATAATACCCAGCACAAGGGCGAGCGTCAGACCTAGGGCTAGTGTTAAAATCATGGCATGACGCGGGCCCAGAGGACCTTGAGATAGCGACCCTCGGGGTAGGTTGAAAGATAAGGATGATCCCAACCGGGACCGCTGGTTTCTAAGATTTGCAGGCGGCGCCCCAGACGTTGGGCAGCCTTGATGACGACGCGCTCAAACTCACCGGGGGAAAGAAGACCTGAGCATGAGCAGGTGACAAAGAGCCCACCAGGGCGAACACATTGAATGCCCAGCATGTTGAGGTCATGGTACTTTTTAATGCCCTCCATCTTGTCTTCCTCCTCGCGACCGAGAACGAACTTAGGTGGGTCGAGCAGTACCACATCAAAGAGCTTGCCATTGCGCGTCATCTGGCGGGCGTAGACAAAGGCATCTGCATGCACAAAGTCGATGCGGTGTTGTCCGTCGTTGATGTTGGCATTGCGCTTGGCCATGGCGATGGCTTTTTCATCAAGGTCAACCGCGGTTACCTCGCTGGCACCTCCATGAAGCTTGGCATTGATGGAAAAACCACCCGAGTAGCAGCAAAGGTCAAGCAGGGTCTTACCCTTGACCATGGTCGCGAGCTTTTTGCGGTTGTCGCGCTGGTCGCAGAAGAAGCCTGTCTTGTGCCCTTGGGCAAAGTCCACTTCGTACTTGATGCCATTTTCCTCCACGCGAACCGTGCGAACAGGCGCACTTTCAGGGGCGGTGCTCACATCAATACCCTCCATGCGGGCGATGGATGGGTCCACATTGATGACGTGGCGCAGCGTGCCGCAGAGGTTGTGGAGCAGCGGAAGCCACGTGTCGAGGCGTTGCCAGACCCCAAGGGTGCTCACCTCCAGACTCAGCACATCGCCGTAACGGTCAACGATGAGACCACCGACACCGTCCGAGTCACCATGCAGGACGCGGTAGGCGCTTGTTGTGGCGTCCAAATTGAGTTGTTCTCGGCGCCATTCAACCGCGCGACGCAGGGTCTGCTTGAGGTCGTTTTCCGAGATGGGGTCACGACCATGGTTGAGCACGCGCAGGGGGGTGCGGCTGGCGGGGTTCCAAAAGCCGGTACCGAACAGCTCACCATTCTTGTCGTAGACATGAATCAAATCCCCAGGCTTGGCATCGGTGCTAGCAGCACCCAACATGCGGGGGAAGACTGCGGGGTTGTAGGAAAAGTACTTGAGTTGCACCCAAGGTGTCAGCCATTGCTCGCAACCATCGGGCGTTTGAGCCTTGGTGAAACGTTCTTCGCGTGGGGCTCGGGCGGGGCGTTCGGGTCGCTCGCCACGGTCAAAGCGGGCTGGGCGGTCATTGAATTTGCGCTCGGGGCGGTTGAAGTCGGGGCGTTCGGGGCGGGCGCTAAAGTCACGACGTTGGGGGCGGTCACCGAAGAAACGACGGGGGCGTTCCCCATCTCGTTCGGGGCGTTCGCTGCGTTCACCCCCAAAGGAAGGGCGGTCGTTAAAGGTCTTGCGGGGTGGGCGATTGAAGCCCCCTTGGCGTCTCGGCTCAGAAAAATCTCTCATGAAGCCCCAACTATAATGACTGTCTGGACAAAAGTCAAGGAGAGCTTACTGAAAATCACCTTCTTTTTTGGCTGGTTTCATCTCGGTGCAGAGTTCATCCCAATCCTTCTTCAATTCCTTAATATCCTCGGCCTTATTGGAGCCCGATAACTCCCAAGTCAGGGGCATGTCTGGGGTGAAGAATTTGGGGATGAGGGTGTCAAAATCGACACCAGCTCGGCGGCTACCTGCAAAGGGCGCTCTGTGGTCGCGCGCGGGCCATTGCACATCATTGACGTGGGCACCGATGAGGTGCGCCTTCACCGAGTCGAGGAACTGCTCGTGGTCGAGCATCAAGAGGTTGTGCTTGCGCTGAATATGCCCAAAGTCGTGCCAGTAACCCACATTGGGGCAGTCCTTAAATTCATCGAGCAGGCGCAGCATCTCCTCCTCGCTGGGGATTTGCTCGTAGTGGCTGCGCCCTTCAACCCCCAGCATCAAATCGTATTTGCTAGCGTATTCCGCCAGTTCGTGCAGGGCAACGCGGGCGCGCTCGTAGTAAATGGGTGCCATCTTGCGACGCTCGCGCATCAGCTCGTTTTTCTTGCGGGCGTAGGCAATGCTGCCAATATCTCCTGCGCGGGCAAGCCTCTCTAAGCTTCGCGTTCTCGACGATCCTTCCAGTCGGTGAACGCGTCCCATGTGAAGGACGAGGTACTTGGCCTGCACGCGGTGGCAAAAGTCAATGGTCTCCTTGCTCAAGTTCATCGCGCGGCTGCGCTCCCATTCGCGAAAGGATGTGAATTGAAAGACATCGGGTGAATCGCCCTTCACCTCAATGGGCGCAGGGCAAAAATTGTGAACTCCCGTCGCCTTGACTAGCCCCTCGTCCACCGCCTTCAAAATACCGGGGATGAGGGTCAGCTTGATACCGTGCGAAATCTCGATGTGGTCAAAGCCCAAATCGACAATTTCTTGGCACATGGCATAGCCATCGCTGTGGTTTTTGCTATTCCAGCAGCAGGAAAAAACGTTCACAAACGCATTGTAGCGCATCGGTATGCGATTAGCAAGAACTTCACAAGCTTTCTTCTTGACAGCGCGGGGGCGACTGCCTATCCTTATAGGGATTTGTTATGAAGAGATATTTATCCTTTTTCGCTGTGTTGAGCTTCATCCTATTCTTATCGCATGGGCTTGAAGCGGCGTGTGTGGAAGGGATGTATCATGCCTCATCCATCAAGCGTGAAGGTCGGGAAAAGGTTCGCGATTTGAAAAAAGCGGGCGCGCGGGGTAGGGGGCTCATCTTCCCCAAAGGCTGGCCAACGAAGGTCTACGTGCCACGTGATACCAAGGCCATCGACATGGCGGACAAACGTAAACAGCAGGATGAGATGAAGCGTAAGGCTGAGCTCTATCTGAAAAAGAAGCCCAGTGCGCGGGCGGAGACCATCCTTGCGCAGGAACCCATTGTGGCGGAACAAGATGGCTTTTACCTCTATGAAACCCACCACTACCGCTTGATGTCGCAGGTGAAGCTCTCCGACGAGGCTGCTGAAGTGGTCGGGCGGCTTTTCGAGTGCTCCTACGCCTTGAGTCAGGCGGTTGCGATTGCCCTGCCCATAGCCCGAGTTGAGGCGAAGAAGTCCGCGCGCGGCAATAAATTGAGCGAAAGCAAGAAGATTGACAAGCTGGAGGGGCGCATTTACAAAAGTAAGGCTGCCTACGTCGCCATAGGGGCGCCCGAGACGACCGCAGGTGTCTTTCGCTATGCGGCACGCGTGCGGGGCGCAAGCCTCAAGGAGGAGGATATCGTAACCGATGCTGTGCACATCCCCGTCGAATCCATGGGCATCAGCAGCGAAGGCGAAGTCGAAAAGGGCTTTGACTCCCACACGCTGGTGCATGAAATCACCCATCAGTTGACCGTCCTCAACGGTCTGCCCATCTGGGCTAATGAGGGCATGTCGGAGTACATGGGCTACATCCCCTACGACGGGGACGTGCTCGATATCAAGGTCTGCTTTGCCAACATCTTATCCTACGCACGGCTTTGTTCGGAGTATAAACGCTTGGATTTTCCCTTCAGCTTGGAGCATTTTTTCCTCATGTCCCAGCAAGAGATGTATGCCTACATGGGGCAAAATGTCGATACCTATGCACTTTCCGCGATGTGCATCTCCTACTTTATCCACCTGAATCGCGATGGCTTAGCCGCTTATCAAGCCTACATGAAGGCGCTGCTAGAGGGTAAAGCCAATCGTGAAGCCGTGGAGCATCTGCTGGGTGATTTTGAATCCATGGCCGAGTTGCAGGAGGATTTTATCGAGGCGTGGGAGAAGCAAAAGGTGAGCCTGAAGTTTGGAGAATAAGTCAGCTATTGCTGGCGGATTGAATCTTTAAACTTGCAATCTCAAACAAAGTGCATAGAATAGAGGCATTAGCATACTAGCTTACCTTAACGATTATGAAAATCCTTATTACTGGCGGCTCCGGGTTCATCGGTTCTCACATCTGTGAACACTATCAAGACAAGGCAGAAGAAATTCGCATTCTCGACAACCTGCGCACAGGTTATCGCAAAAACCTTGACGGTCTCAAGCACACCTTTATCGAAGGTTCCATCACTGACCGTGAGCTCGTTGCCAAGGCTGTTGAAGGCGTTGATTACATCTTCCACATGGCTGCTCTCGTCTCCGTGCCAGAATCCATGACCAAGATTCGTGAATGCCTTGACCTCAACGTCAATGGTCTGCTCACCGTTTTGGAAGAAGCCACCAAGGCTGGCGTCAAGAAGGTTGTTCTCGCCTCCTCCGCTGCTATTTACGGTGACAATCCTATCGTTCCTAAGGTCGAAACCATGTACCCAGAACCAAAGAGCCCTTATGGTATCACCAAGCTCGACGGTGAATACTACATGGACATGTACCGCACCACAGGTCAAATCAACACAGGCTGCTGCCGCTTCTTCAACGTCTTTGGCCCACGCCAAGACCCCAAGGGTGCCTACGCTGCCGCCGTGCCAATCTTCATTGAAAAAGCCCTCAAGGGTGAAGACATCTCCGTCTACGGTGATGGTGAACAAACTCGCGACTTCATCTATGTGAAGGATATCGTTGGTGCACTCGCCTTCGTTGCTGAAAATCCAGAAGTCACAGGTGTCAACAACGTTGGCTACGGTGACCAAATGACCATTAACACACTGGCTGAGATGATTATCTCCGCATCTGGTTCCAGCTCCAAGGTCTTGCACATGCCAGAACGCCCCGGTGACGTGAAGCACTCCCGCTCCTGCGCAGACAAACTCCGCAATGCTGGTTGGAAGCCTGCTTACACCATGCAAGAAGGTCTTGCCGCCACCCTCGCTTACTTCAAGAGCGTTATCCAAGGCTAAACAATCAATTTCATCAAGAGGGGGGAGTATTCGTGCTTCCTCCTCTTTTTTTGCACCTTATGGATGAATACACAGACAGCCCGCGCATGAAGGTCGCAGATTGGGGCAAGCTGGCACAAGCCCGCTTGGACGAGTTGCGTGCCGATGGTGAGCTGAATCTGCACCCCGTCCATGAGAAGAGCCGCAAGCTCGCCAAAAATGCTTGGGGTAGTGCGTGGATGCGCCAACTCGCCTACTGCGAGCAAGAGGGCTTTTCGCTTGCCGCTGGTCGCAGCCTGCTGCGCCATGGCTGCGTACTGGATGTTCAGCTGGGTAGGGGGACAATAGATGCCCTTGTCAGCGGGGAAGAACTTTACGAAATCCATCTCACCCTCGATGAACCCGAGGCGGAAAAGGTCGAGCAACTGCGCAGCCAATGTGGGGCGCATATCGACTCCCTTGTTGCGCTGCTGGATGGTCAGATTGATGCCGCCGTCATGCAACAACTCTGCGACCCCGAGGAGGGGCTGCTACCCTTGCCCCATGAATGGCATATGGACTGCAACTGCCCCGATTGGAACGAGCCTTGCCCCCACGCTGCCGCTGCCATTTACGCAGCGGGCTGCCTGATTGACCGCGAGCCCCGCTTGCTATTCACCCTGCGGGGGATAGAGCCGAGCACGCTCTGCGAAGTACCGAGTGGGAAGCTCGATGATTTTGACGCCCAAGATTTAGCCAATACCTTTGGCATCGATATTGATTTAGCATGAAACAAATACTAGTAGCACTGTGCTTGGGTGTGGGCTTAGCCCAAGCGAGCGATTTTAAACTGAGCGATGAGCTGTATCGGGAAGTCGTCTCTGGCAGCAAAGCCCCCACCGCAAGCGACCCCGCAGCGGGCGCGGGTGCTGAATGGGCACGCTGCATCGAGCTGATGGAGCAGGGAAATCCCGATGGGGAACAAGCGATGATGGCGCTGTTCAAGCGCATCAATATCTTTGCGGCCGATGCCGATATCGCGGCAGTTATTCAGTTGCATGAAGCCATGCTCAAGGGCGATGAACAAGCCACCTTACAGCTAGCGATTGCCCTCATCAAGGGGGAGCTGGGATTTCTGATTTTTCCCAAAGCGCCAAGTTTGGCACTGCCTTATTTGGAGAGATTGATCAAGGATTAAGGGATAATGTTTTCACCCTCGGGGATGCAGGGCTCCAACTTACCATCCTTCATCTGCATGTAGGGGAAGGCGGCGATGCCCTTCAGCGTCAGGAAGGGGAAAATCTCATCGGGGTTGCCACCCTCTTCTGCCGTTTGCTGGGCGCCCTCGCCATAGGCGATGACCGTTTCCACAAACTGGATATTGCGCTCCAACTCCTCACGCTGCGCCATCAAGTTAGCACGGGCCGTTTGCAGCAGTGCAAGGCGTTGGGGCAGGGACTCATTGCCCTCTAAGGTCGAATCAAAGAAATCCTTAATCTGCGGCAGGGAGAGCCCCGCCTCCTTCAGGCACAGAATGCCGATGATGCAGCCCAAGCTAGCCTCGCTGTACACGCGGCGACCAGAAGCCGTGCGCTCCACGTGACGAAGAATACCTTCCTTCTCATAAAATCGAAGGGTGTGAATAGAGAGTCCAGTTTTTTTAGAAAGAGCCGAGATGCTGTAATTCATTCAATAAGGGTGTTGATGCTGCGCCCCTAGGGTAACATAGAGCTAACTTTAGGTCAATCGAATTTCGTCATGTCAACGATGAAGCTTGCACTTTGATGCAAAACTTGTCATGATAGGCGGCAATCCTTTATGTCTACGATTCTCTCTAGCTTTTCCAACCTCGCGATGATTTTCATCGTGATTCTCTTTTTCAATTTGATGATTTTCGTGCACGAACTCGGGCACTTTTGGGCAGGTCGCTGGCGCGGAGCCTACATCGACCGCTTCCAAATCTGGTTCGGTAAACCCATTTGGAAAAAGACCATCAACGGAGTCGAATGGGGCTTAGGTTGGATTCCCGCAGGTGGCTTCGTCTCCCTGCCCCAACTGGGCGATATGGAAGCCATTGAAGGTGCCGTTGACCCCGAGGTCGCCAAAACATTGAAACCCCTCAAGCCGCTGGATAAAATCATCATCGCGGCTGCTGGCCCGATTTTTTCCTTCCTGCTCGCCTGCTTCTTTGCCCTCATCGTCTGGATGGTAGGCACTAAGGATGTCACGCTTCCTAGCACGATTGGCTATGTCATGCCCGACTCCCCCGCTGCGGCAGCAGGGCTGCAAGCGGGCGATAAAATCACCGCCATCGACGGACAAAAGGTCGACCGCTGGGCGGGTAACATGGAGGGCGTGAGCGAGCTCATCGCCATGTCCGAGCATGAACAAATCACCTTTGATGTCGAGCGCAATGGCGAAAGCCTCACCCTAACCAGCACCTTTGAACTGCCCGAAACCGATTGGTGGCAGCGCAGCGGCATGCGCAGCGTCGGCATCGCCCCAGCCGCTGGGTCGGAGGTAGGCAGTGTCAACGCAGGCTCCCCCGCAGACAAGGCGGGACTGCAAGCGGGTGACATCATCCTCAGCGTCAACGGAGAAAAGATTTACAGCCCCATCGCGGTCGTCAAGATGACGGAAGACAAGCAGCCCCTGCAACTCAGCCTCAGCCGCAAGGGCGAAATGGTGGAAACAAGCCTCACCCCCCTCATCCCCAGCAACTGGGTCGGCAAGGAGGGCGCACGTGCCGTCATGGGCTTTACATGGTCGAGCAACAACAGCTACATCACCACCATCTACCCCACCCCATGGGAGCAAATCAGCAACAGCTTCAAATGGATGGGTGATACCATCGCCAAAGTCAGCAGCCCCACCAGCAGCGTGGGCATGCAGCACATGAGCGGCCCCGTCGGCATCGGTAACGCCCTCTTCAACATGCTGGGCAGCGAAGGCGGCTGGCAAATGGTGCTTTGGTTTGCCGTCATCATCAACGTCAACTTAGCGGTGCTCAACATGCTTCCCCTCCCCGTCGTGGATGGCGGACACGTCGTCCTCGGCACCATCGAAGCCATCGTCGGCCGCCCCGTAGGTGGCGCCATCCTCGGCTGGATTCAAATCGCCTTCATCGCCTTCCTCCTCTCCTTCTTCGTCTACGTCACCAGCAAAGACATAGGCGACCTCATGGGCAGCAGCAAGGAGAAAGTCGAGCAACTCCCCCCTCCCGTTTTTGAATAAAAACAGAATTCCCCAAACTCGCACGTGGAAATTGCTTGACGTGAAGCGGGGTGGGTGTTATACCTGTAATATATTAGTTATGCCTCGTCATTTACCTACTTTTTACTCTCTTTGTGGTCTTGTGGCTGCGGTGCCTGCGCACGCGGCTGAGGAGGCGGAACATGGTTTGTCCACGGCGGCTCCGCTGCTGTGGAATCCTGAGATTCCCTTCTGGCCGGGGCATACGCTGCCTATCTCCAATTCCTTGGTGATGTATTCCATCGCGGTCTTGCTTATTACCTTGGTGCTTCGCTTGGCGACGCGTAAGATGGAGCGCATCCCCAGTGGTCTTCAAAATTTTGTGGAGATGGTCTTTGAGGCTCTCTATGACTTTGTGCAAGGTCTCATTGGTAAGCATCTTGCTGGTCGCTATTTCTGGTACTTTGCAACGGTCTTCTTGCTCATTTTGGTGAGCAACTACATGGGCTTGCTGCCCGGTGTGGGCGAGATTACCTTTGATGGTGAACCGCTCTTCCGTGGTGCCAATGCTGACTTGAATGTGACGGTCTTCCTCGGTTTCTCCTACGCCATCCTCTGGTTCATTTGGGTGATGCGTGAGCAGGGGTTTGTCCACTTCTTGACGCACACCTTTGGTCCCAAGGGTGGTATGACGGGCTTGATGAAGAACTTGCTCGCCCCCATCTTCTTCTTCGTGGGTATGGTGGAGCTGGTCTCCATCGCGATTCGTCCTGTGGCGCTGGCTGCTCGTCTCTTTGGTAACATCTTCGCAGGTGAGTCCATCATGGAAAAGATGAGCCTCATTCACTGGTCGGCCATGATTCCCTTCATGGGTCTGGAAATCATTGTGGGCTTCGTCCAAGCACTCGTCTTCCTGATGCTCACCGCCATCTTCCTGAAAACCCAAGTCGGTGGTGATGAGGAAGAAGCTCACTAATTCTTATCTACGATACAAAACATAAACATTTCCCCGAGGCTAGATCATGGAGTAAATCGTGATAGCTAAAGGAATAACAACAAAACATAAATACGCATATGATTGAAACAATCGCAAACGCATCCGCTCTCGCAGCTGAAGTATCCGCTGTCCCAACAGCTGGTTTGGCTGTTCTTGGTGCTGGTCTCGGCATTGGTCTCATCGGCATGAAAGCCGCTGAATCCACAGGTCGTAACCCCGCCTCTTCCGGTAAGGTCTTGGTTATCTCCATTCTCCTTGCTGCTCTTGTTGAAGGTGTTGCCTTCACCGCTATCTTCATGGGCTAATCCCCCAACCCTGCTAGCGTTAGCGCGCTAGCAGGGGAAGAAAATTTTCCCCATCTCGACCTTTCTTTAATCCTTTCCTCTTTCTCCTCTCATGTTATCGCCCATTTTAGCTATGGATGTTCAGGCTCTTTTCGACCGCTTTGGTATTCATACCGATGCCTTCATCGCGCACAGTATTGCTTTTATCATTTTGGCGGTCGTTGTCGTTAAGTTTGGTATCAAGCCTATTGCCGCCCAGTTGGAGGAGCGACGCAAGCGCATTGAGGAAGGCGAAGCCATGCGTGCTGAAAGCGAACGCGTGCTGGCCGATGTGAAGGAAAGCAGCAAGGGTATTGTTGCCGAAGCTCGCGACCAAGCCCAAGTTCAGCTGGAAAAGGCCAAGGAAATGGCCACCCGCTTGCAGGATGAAGCTGCCACCAAGGCTGCTGCCGATGCCCGCACCACCCTTGACAATGCTGCCAAGCAAGCCGAGTTTGAAGCCCAACAACAACGCGAAGCCCTCCGTGCCGATTTCACCCGCTTGGTCGCAGCTGCCACCAGCCAAGTCACTGGCAAGGTGTTGAGTGAAGAAGACCACGCCCGTATCAACGAAGAGGCCATCGCACAACTTTAAGCCCCCCCCCACCCGCAGGCATCATGAAAATTAGTAAGGATATTCAAGCTGACGCGCGCCGCCTCATGAAGCTTTGCCTCAATGAGGATGGTAGCATGAATGCCGATAGCATGCGTCATGTGATTGCTACCGTCAGCGAGCGCAAGCCCCGCAATTATGTTGCCTTGCTCTTCGCCCTGCGCGAACTGGTGCGACTTTACGACAAGCGTAACACCGCCACGATTACCAGTGCGGTCGAGCTGACACCCGCCCAGCGCGAGACCATCATCGCCAAACTTTCCGCCCGCCATGCAGGGCTGCAATTCTGCTGGCAAATCGACCCCAGCTTGATAGCTGGCATGACCGTTCAAATTGGTGATAACCTCACCGACTCCTCAGTCAAATCGCGCATCGAGCGCATCGCCCAAATCTAAATTTTTTCTCTTATCTACCTTTCACACTTAACATTTATACATTATGAGCAGTATCGTTCAAGAACTTGAAGAACAAATTCGCAAGGCTACCAGTGCCTCCGTCAACGAGAATGTTGGCATCATCAAATCCGTCGGTGATGGTGTTGCCCGCATCGAAGGCCTGAGCAACGCCATGCTCAACGAAATGATTGAATTGCCTGGTGGTGTGACCGCCTTGGCGATGAACCTTGAAGAAAATGAGGTCGGCGCCGTGCTCCTCGGCAGTGCCCCACAACTTCGCGAGGGTGATAGCTGCAAGACGACTGGTCGTCTTCTCCAAGTTCCCGTGGGTCCCAAACTTCTCGGTCGCGTGGTCGATACCCTCGGCAATCCTTTGGATGGCAAAGGTCCTATCGAAGCCGCTGACTACTACCCAGTTGAAAAGATTGCCTCGGGTATCATTACCCGCCAAGGTGTTAGCCAGCCTGTCCAAACGGGTATTTTGCCCATCGATGCCATGATTCCCATTGGTCGTGGTCAGCGAGAGCTCATCATTGGTGACCGCTCCACAGGTAAGACCGCCTTGGCCATTGATACCATCATTGCCCAAGCCAAGCAAAATCAATTGGCTGAACAAGGCAAGTTGCCAGACCATCGCCCCCTTTACAGCGTCTACGTGGCCATTGGTCAAAAGCGCGCCAACATCTCCCGCCTCGTTGCGAAGTTGGAAGAATCGGGCGCACTCCCATACACCATCGTCGTCGTTGCCTCCGCCTCCGACAGTGCTGCCATGCAGTACCTCGCCGCCTACTCTGGTTGTGCGATGGCTGAATACTTCATGGATCAGGGCGAAGATGCGCTCATTGTCTATGATGACCTTTCCAAGCATGCTGTGGCCTACCGCCAAGTGTCCCTGATTCTCCGTCGCCCATCGGGTCGCGAAGCTTACCCAGGGGATGTCTTCTACCTGCATAGCCGCTTGCTCGAACGCGCTGCCCGCATCAACACAGACAACGGACGTAAGGGCGGTTCCATCACCGCTTTGCCCATCATTGAAACACAGGCTGGTGACGTTTCGGCCTACATTCCAACCAATGTTATCTCCATCACCGATGGTCAGATTTTCTTGGATACCGACTTGTTCTACCAAGGTGTTCGCCCCGCCATCAACGTGGGTATCTCCGTCTCTCGTGTGGGCTCCAGCGCCCAGACTAAGATTGTGAAGAAGCTCGCAGGTTCCGTCAAGTTGGACTTGGCACAGTTTGAAGAACTGCAAGCCTTCGCCCAATTTGGTTCCGACCTTGATGCCAACACACGCGGCAAGCTTGAACGCGGTCGCCGCATTGTGGAACTCTTCAAGCAAGGACTCTACAAGCCCAAGAGCTTGTCGATGGAAGTCATCAGCCTGTACGCCATTCAACGTGGTTTCTTGGATGATGTGGCTGTGGAAGATATCCAAAGCACCCGCGATGCCATGGAACAAGCCGCTTCGCTTGATGCCGAATTGATTGACATGATTGAAGTTAAGAAGGAGCTTAGCCCCGAAGTGGATGCCAAGTTAAAAGCCTTCATGGAAGACTTTAAGGCACGCGCTGCTAAGTAAAATCACCCCCTTGTAGAATTGAATCATGGCTAGCCTTCGAGACATCAAACGTCGCATCAAATCTGTCAGCAACACCTCGCAGATTACCAAGGCGATGCAGATGGTCGCCTCCGCCAAGATGAGGCGTGCCCAAGAGCTTGCCCTCAAGGGCCGTAACTACATTGCCTCCTTGGCAAACGTCTTCTCGCATTTGCAAGATGTGATTGCCGAGAGCAGCTCACCCTTGATGCAAGTGAAAGAGCAGGGGAAGAGCCTCGTTATTGTGGTCAACACCGACCGTGGTCTCTGTGGTGGCTTGAACTCCAACCTCTTCCGCGATGTGATGGAGCGTGCCTCCAAGGGGGCTGACTTTGTGGGCATCGGCTCCAAATTGAACCCTCAATTTGCCCGCGCTAACTGCAATCTGCTCGCCTCCTTCACCGTCAGTGATAGCTTTAGCGAAGTGGACATCAAGCCCATCTTCGACTTTGCCCGCAAAGCCTACTTGGAAGATGGTTACAGCGAAGTAATCGTCTTCTATCAAGAATTCATCAACGTCATGGTGCAGCGCCCCCGCATGCGCCAAGTGCTGCCCATTACAGAAGATGAATTGCTGGCGATTGCCTCCATCGATGACCAGCCAGATACCGAGAATGCCCAATTCGTCTTGGAACCTAGCCCCGCTGCTGTGCTGGAATCCATCTTGCCGCTCTACCTCTTCAATTTGCTGACCCAAATTGTGCTGGAAGGCAAGGCATCCGAACAATCGGCACGCATGGTCGCCATGAAGGGCGCAACCGAAAACGCCAAAAGCCTCATCGACTCGCTTACCTTGGATTACAACAAAGCTCGTCAAACACAAATCACCAACGAATTGCTTGAAATTACCACAGCCACCATGGCCATGGAATAAAAGCCTGAATCTTTACACCTCCCCAAAAACTCTTAACACGACACATATTTTATGAACAAAGGAACAATCGTCCAAATCATCGGCGCCGTCGTTGACGTCGACTTCTCCGCTGCGGAGATGCCCACCATTTACAACGCCCTCACCGTTGATTTTGAAGTTCATGGCGAACAAAAACAACTGGTGCTGGAAGTGGAACAGCATTTACCCGATGGCTGGGTGCGCACCGTTGCCATGAGCAGCACCGATGGTCTGAAGCGCGGCATGGAAGTTGTTGATACAGGTAGCTGCATCTCCGTTCCTGTCGGTCATGGTGTGCTGGGGCGCATCTTCAACGTCCTCGGTGAAACCGTGGATGATAAGGGACAGCTGACCGACGCCAAGCGTTACCCCATTCACCGCGATGCCCCAAGCTTGGAAGAGCAAGCCACTTCCTCCGAAGTGTTGGAATCGGGCATCAAGGTCATCGACTTGATTTGCCCCTTCACCATGGGTGGTAAGGCTGGCTCCTTCGGTGGTGCTGGTGTTGGTAAGACCGTGCTCATCATGGAGTTGATTAACAATATTGCCAAGGCTCGCTCCGGTCTCTCCGTCTTTGCTGGCGTGGGTGAACGTACCCGCGAAGGCAATGACTTCTACAACGAAATGAGTGAATCGGGCGTTATCAATCAAGAAAAGCCCGAAGAATCCAAGGTCGCCCTCGTCTACGGTCAGATGAACGAACCTCCGGGGGCACGTCTCCGTGTGGCGCTTTCCGCCCTCTCCATGGCAGAATACTTCCGCGATGAAGAAAACAAGGACGTGTTGCTCTTTGTGGACAACGTCTTCCGTTTCTCCCAAGCTGGTTCCGAAGTGAGCGCATTGCTCGGTCGTACCCCATCTGCCGTGGGTTACCAACCCAACCTTGCTGAAGAAATGGCCGTGCTGCAAGAA
>JAWXTZ010000033.1:0-18587 GCA_044433085.1 Akkermansia sp. | reverse complement strand
GACGGGTTGAGACTTTGTCTCAAACTCTACCAAAGGCTTTGCCTTTGGAAACCACTGGGGTGCTTGCACCCCAGACCCCATTCACGATGCTTCGCATCGTAGGGGCTTATTTGCCACCTTAGCCGTGAATAGTAACAAAATATTGCTGCTCTGACGCAATCTAGCATTGCTAGCTTAAGGGAATTGTGCTAAGTTGTTGCCTTCATGAACAAGACATCTCTTAGCCCAGAACTTGTTGAGCTTGCTCAACAACTTTCCGCTGCCTTTGCTGCAAGTCAGCAAGTGACATCCGCCAAGGCTCGCATTGGCCTCTTTTACCAAAACCAAGAAGCTACCGATATGTTCCGCAAGGTGCAGGAGAGTGGTGAAGCACTTCGTGAAAAGCAAATGAGCGGCATGGCCCCTAGTGAAGATGAAATCGCTCAGTTCGATGAGCTTCGTCAAGCTGTTGTTGCTAATGAGTTCTGCACGGGCTTCCTAGAATCCCGCCAGCAAATTGAAGAATTGCTCGGTACGGTGAACCAATACCTCTGCCTCGCCATCGACCTCGGTCGTGCACCTACGGATGAGGAAGTGGCCAACGCCATGCAACAACAAATGCAAGCTGCTAACGGTGGCTGCGGTTGCGGTTGTGGTTCCCAAGGTGGTGGCAATTGCGAAGATTGCGACTGCGACGGTGAAGGCTGCGGTGATGGCGGCAGCTGCTGCAGCAAGTAATCACTCGTGATTCAATATTTTAGATGGGTTAGTTCTTTGGACTAACCCATTTTTTTGCTTTCCATAACGCTGATTTAGCGTTAGAATACTGGAGTTAAGTCTAGCTATGTCCTGTTCCTCCCTTTCTTTGACCAAAAAAATTTGGCGCGGCATTCAAACGATGGTGGTTGCCATTGTGATGCGTGTGCTGCAAGCGGCTTTTTATGAATTGGCTTTATCTGACAGCCGTGTGAAGGCCGAGATGGCTGATATGGAGGAGGGCAGCGTCTACGAACTGGGCTGCTTTGCTGCCAGTCCCCAACTCATCATGCAGGTGCAGGGGGGCGTGCTCGTGCGCCATGAATCTTGCCCCCAACGCCCGATTTGCTCCATGAGCTTAAAATCCTTGGGCATCGCCTTCCGCCTTTTCACGGGTCAGTTGGGCATTGCTGCCGCTAATGCTCAGCACGGTTTTACCATGTCGGGCGATGTGGCTGCCACCATGCGTTTTGTGCGCATGGTCTGCATCACCGAGGCTTACCTCTTCCCCCACATCATCGCTAAGCATGTGCTGATTGACGTGCCGAAGAAGGAGGGTTCCAGCATTCTTCTTTACGCCAAAATCCTTGGCGGTCTCCTCATCAATAAATATTCTAAACCACGACCATGAACAGCTACTTTGAATTTTTAAACAGCGTCAAGCTTCTCTGCGGGGCGCATTCCTTGGAACGCCTGCCGCATGAAATGCACCTGCTGGGTGCGACCCGCGCGCTGCTGCTCTCCGATGCCATCTTGGAGAAAATTGGCACGCTGGACAAGGTGCGTCAGGCCTTGGGTGACGCGATGGATTCCGTCTCTTACACGGATATTCCCGTCGATTCCTCCCTCAACAAGGTCAACGAGTTGGTTGCCCTTTACAAGGCGCAGGGCTGCGACTGCATTATTGCTGTCGGTGGTGGCTCGGTGATTGATACCGCCAAGGGGGTGCGTTTGGTGCTCTCCCAAGACAGTGATGACTTGCTCAGCTTCTGCGGGATGGAAAGCCTGAAGCGCGGTCGAGCCATCCCCTTTGCGGTGATTCCCACAACAGCCGGCACAGGCTCGGAATGCACGGGTGTTGCGGTCATCAAGAATGAGGCAGCCAAGTTGAAGATGGAGTTTGTCTCCCCCTACGTCATGCCCGACATGGCGATTCTCGACCCCGAGATGACGCTCAGTTTGCCCGCCAAGGCGACCGCCAGCACGGCGATGGATGCCCTTTGCCACGCGATTGAAGGCCACAGCTGCCTGCAGGCGAACCCCGTTAGCTCCAGCTTTGCGACCTTGGCCATCAAGCTCATCAGTCAAAATGTGCTGCAAGCGACTACCAAGCCTAGCGACAAAACGGCACGAACCAACATGGCGATTGCCTCCTGCATGGCGGGCATTGCCTTCTCCAACTCCATGGTGGGGCTGGTGCACGCAACGGGTCACGTCTTGGGTGCCCAATGCCGCGTTCCCCATGCGGTGGTGATGGCGATATTGCTGCCCCATGTCATGCGCTATAACTTGGGTGTTTGTGCAGAATCCTACGCGGAGCTGCTGATTTATTTAGCCCCCGATGTCTACGCTGCCCACGCGGGTGAATCGACTGAAAAGCGAGCCCTCTGCGCGATTGAGGCAGTAGAAAACTTGCTGAAATCCCTGAACAAAGCCTGTGACATGCCCCTTCGCTTGCGCGATACGGGGGTGACGGAAGCCGACTTCCTGCCCATCGCCAAGGATGCCGTCAATGACGGTGCCATTATCTATAATCCACGCACGGCAGGTGTGGATGAAATTGTTGCCATCCTCAAACAAGCTTTTTAACCGTGACGGCTATTCCAGAAATCATGCAGAAGCAGCGTGCCTTTTTCCGCACGCAGAAGACGAAGGACATCGCCTTTCGTCGCGACGCGCTCAAGCGTTTGGTCAAGGTCTTGAAGGACTTTGAGCCTCAGATTTTGGAGGCACTCAAAGCCGACCTCAATAAGTCGGCAACCGAGGCCTACATGTGCGAAATCGGCATGTGTTTGGCTGATTTGAGCGAGGCGATTGGGCATCTGCGCTCATGGTCCAAGCCCCGCTGGGTGTGGACTCCGCTCTCTCAATTCCCAGCCAGCAGCTATGTGCACCCCGAACCCTTGGGCTTGACTCTGGTCATCAGCCCTTGGAATTATCCCCTCATGTTGGCGCTCACCCCATTGATTGCCTCCTTGGCAGCGGGTAATTGCTGTATCCTCAAACCATCGGAAATGGCACCCGCCACTTCCCGCGTGATGAAGGAGATGCTCGCCTCCATCTTCCCCGAGGATTACGTTGCCGTGATTGAAGGTGGGGTGGAAACGAGCACCGAACTGCTCGCCCAGTCATTCGACCATATCTTCTACACAGGCGGTGGCGCCGTTGCCAAGATTGTCATGGCGGCAGCCGCCAAGCATTTGACCCCCGTGACCTTAGAGTTGGGCGGCAAAAGCCCCTGTATTGTCGACAAAAAGGTCAACATTAAGCTGGCGGCTACGCGCATTGCCTTTGGTAAAATCCTCAATGCCGCCCAGACCTGCGTGGCACCTGACTACTTGCTGATTCACCGCTCGGTGAAGGATGCCTTTATTGAGGAGTTTAAAAAGGCCGTGCAAAAAATGCTGGGTGATAAGCCCTTGGAGAACCCCAACTACACGCGCATCATCAACGAGCGTCACTTCCAACGCCTGCTCAAGCTGATGGCTGGTCAGCGGGTGATTTGTGGTGGGGGGATTGATGGTGAACAACTGCTCATTGAACCCACCCTGATTGAGGCGGATGTGAATGCCCCCATCATGCAGGAGGAAATCTTTGGTCCCCTGATGCCTGTACTCAGCTATGACGAGCTTGATGAGGTGGAGGACTATGTGCTCAATCACGACAAGCCCTTGGCCTGCTACATCTTCACCAGTGACAAGAAGACCGAAAAGCGTCTGCTGCGCAACATCTCTTACGGTGGTGGTTGCATCAATGATACCATCGTGCACTTAGCGGTGCCCAATCTGCCCTTTGGTGGGGTTGGTGGCAGTGGTATGGGGCGCTACCATGGCAAGTATGGCTTTGACTGCTTTTCGCATCAAAAAGCCATCATGCGCAAGGCTCGCTGGCTGGATTTGCCCTTCCGCTATCAACCCTTCAATGGCTTGAAGGACTGGGTCTTGCGCCTCTTCTTGCGATGAATTAGCGTGCGGTTTTTTCTGCTGCTTGGAGGTAGTTTTCAAGGCTCTTATCCTTGCTGCCCTTGGCTAGGTCGTAGGCGGTTTTTTGCTGAAAGTTTCGAAGGCTTGTGTTCGCCCCTGCATCGACTAGTTTGTAGACAGCCGGCTTGTTTTGAGTTTGTGCAGCCATCATCAGGGCGGTGGTTCCACGATTCGTTTGCCTGTTGACATCGGAGCATATCAGGAGGAGAAAATCGAGAATCTTGTCTTTTCTGTAGACGACAGCGTGCATCATGGCCGTGTTGCCATAGGGATCTTGGCAGTTGACATCAACACCTTCTCTGATGCACTGGCGCAGCGTGTCCAAATCACCCACGTAGGCGGCATGATGATATTTTTTTTCAAGAGGCGTCTGGGTAGGAATATCGGCTGCAACAAGAAAAGATGTTACGAGCATTAGAAGTGGTAAGAGAAGAGCTTTCATGAGGAAAGGTGGTAGCTTTTTTAGTTTAGAATAAAGCAGCTATGATGTCAAATTGAAATTACCTTGACTTCCTGAGATGCTGGTGTTAGCATTTTTGCTGTTGGGCGCGCTTTATCGGCGTGCTGAGAACCCTAGGGAATCGCAAGAAAGAGATGGGAAAGACGGTGAGAATCCGCCACTGTGCCGCAGTCGTGATGCATCCTCCGAGATGCTAAGTCGAGTTATCAGCCTAGGGTTCATGTTCGTGGTTAACGAGTCATTAGCCTGAAAATTACTACTATGCTTGAACGTATCAATGCATTCTTTAGGGATGCTTGCCAGACAGGGAGGCGCGGCCTTTCATCTACGCTCACCTTGGAATCAGGTTGGTGGACTCGCATCTACGCAGCATCGAAAGCTTTTAGCGCCCCCCCTTTTAACCCTATTTTAGACCATGATTTCATTTGACATCACTGCCGTTGACGAGGCTATCCGCGCGGATATCCAAGATAAAATCAACAACCTCACCAAGCCCAAGGGTTCGCTGGGGATGTTGGAGGAGATAGCCCTTCAAATTGGGCTCATTCAACAGAGCCTTAGCCCCTGCTTGAAGAAGCCGCATCACATCGTCTTTGCGGCAGACCACGGCATCGTGGAGGAGGGGGTCAGCCCATCCCCCAAGGAGGTCACCTACCAGATGGTCGCCAACTTCCTGCAAGGTGGGGCAGGGGTCAACTTTTTGGCGCACCAGCACCAGTTTGATTTGAGCATTGTGGACACAGGCGTCGACCATGAATTTAGCGAGGCGGAAAAGAAGCACATCATCAACATGAAGGTGAGAGGCGGTACCCGCAACTACCTGCACGAAGCCGCCATGACGCCCGAGGAGGGCGAGCTCTGCCTGAAAAACGGTGCCACTTGCACCCAATCTTGCTACGACAAGGGCTGCAATATCATCAGCTTTGGCGAGATGGGCATCACCAATACCTCTTCCTCATCCCTTTGGATATCCTACCTGATGGGCAAGGATTTGAAGGAATGCGTGGGCGCGGGCTGTGACGACACAGGTAGCATCATCGCCCACAAGTACCAAGTGCTCAAACGCGCGACAGAAAACTACAAGGGCGATGGCTCGCCCGAGGATATCATGTACTACTTCGGTGGTTATGAACTGGTCACTGCCGTTGGTGCCATGTTGAAGGCCGCAGAATTGGGCATGGTGATTTTGGTGGATGGCATCATCATGACCGCCTGCGCCATGATGGCGGCACGGCTGAACCCCCACTTTTTGCCCTACTGCATTTTCGGTCATCAGGGGGCGGAGAAGGTGCATGGCGAGGCGCTGGAACACCTTGGTGCCAAGCCCCTACTGCACATGGGCTTTCGCTTGGGTGAGGGCACAGGGGCGCTCTGCGCCTACCCCATCGTGGAATCGGCTGTCCGCATGATCAATGAGATGAATTCGTTTAAAACAATTCAAGTGGAAAAATATTTCTCATGAACAGCGACGCGCAGAGCATTGAATTGACGCTGATTCGTCACGGGCAAACGATTGAAAACACGCAGAATCGCTGCCAAGGTCACACCGTTGGGACCTTGAGCCCCTTGGGCATCAGTCAAGCGCAGACCCTTACGACGGTGATGCAGCCCGAGGTCTTCGATGCCGTCTTTGCCAGTGATTTAACCCGCGCGATTGAGACGGGGCGAATCATCTTCCCTACCGTGCCCATTGTGCAAGATCAGCGATTGCGCGAGCGTTTTTACGGTGCCTTGGAGGGGGAGGTGCTGCCCGAGGGATTGCGCTTTGATGGCGAAATTGAAGGCGCGGAAACGCTGGATGCCCTGCGCCTGCGCTTGCAGGATTTTGTCTGCGAGCTTCGCGCGAAGCATGCTGGTCAAAAGATTGCGATTGTGACCCATGGCATCGTCATCAAAACCCTGCTGAGTTTGTTTACGGAACAGCCCTTTGCCGACATCCGCATCCCAAAAAACTGCACGCCCTACACCTTAAAACTGTGAGCAAAATCATCTACATCTCGGGCGGGCAACGCTCGGGCAAAAGCAGCTTTGCCCAGCAAATGGCCGAGCAGCTGAGCACCCATCCACTCTACCTCGCCACCGCCCACTGCTGGGATGAGGAGTTTGCCGAACGCATCAAACGCCACCAAGCCGACCGTGGGGAGCATTGGAGCGCGGTGGAGGAGGAAGTCCACCTCTCCCACCACGATTTATCGGGGCGCACCGTGCTGATGGACTGCGTGACCCTGTGGCTCACCAATATCTTTGCGCAACATGATTACGAGCGCGACCCTAGCCTCACCTTCGCTAAGTCGGAGTGGCAGCGTTTCATTGCGCAGGATTTCACCCTCATTGTCGTCAGCAATGAAATCGGGCAGGGGGTCATCCCCATGGACAAGGGCACGCGCGCCTTCGTCGATTTGCAAGGCTGGATGAACCAGCACATTGCCGCCACGGCTGATGAAGCCTACACCCTTATTTCCGGCATTCCCCTTCGAATCAAATGATCAAACGAGAACTCAACCTCTTCTTCAACGCCTTGCTCTTTTACACCCGTATTAGAGTCCCCCAATCTGTCGTCTGTAATGAACAGACGCTCAGTGCCGCCTTTCGCTACCTGCCCTTGGTGGGGCTGCTGGTGGCTGGCATTGGCGCGGGGGCGTATGCCTTGCTGGCGCATGTCCTACCGCGCGAAGTTTGCGTGATGGCTTGCATGGTGCTCTCCATCCTGCTGACAGGGGCCTTTCATGAAGATGGCTTAGCGGATTTCTTCGATGGCTTTGGCGCGGGCTATGATAAGGAGAGCATCCTACGCATCATGAAGGACAGCCATATTGGCACCTATGGGGTCATCGCCCTCATTCTGGGGCTGGGGCTCAAGTATCAACTCCTCATCAGTTTGCCCGAGGCGTGGGTCGTTCCCGCCCTCATCACGGCAGGGGCGGTCAGTCGCTTTTTCCCCGTGCTCAGCGTGCGCCTCTTTCGCTACGCGCGGGTGGAAAACTCCAAAGCCGCCCACAGTGCCTTGGGGGTGAGTAAGACCACGCTCTTCATCGCGGCACTGCTCAGCCTGCCGCTCTGCTTCTACTTTGGCTGGCTGGTGGCTGTGCTCATCATCGTGCTTGAACTGATGTGCTGCCTGTTGCTCAATGCCTACACCAGGCGTTGGATTGGCGGTTACACGGGCGATTGCCTCGGTGCCATGCAGCAATTTTTGGAACTGCTCTTCTACCTCATCCTGCTCAGCTTACCCGCTTTATCACAACTCCATGATACACTTTCTTCGACACACTAAAACGGTGCTTCCAGCTGAAACATGCTACGGGTGCAGCGATGTCGCGCTTTGCCCCGATTGCTGGTCTGCCGACTTGCCCCAGATTCTCGCGCAATTACCCGAGGGAATCACCCGCGTTTACAGCAGCCCCTTGAGCCGCTGCCGCCAGCTGGCGGAGCAGGTCGCTCAACATCTTGACTTGCCAGAACCCACACTCGATGTCCGCTTGCAGGAGATGGACTTTGGACAATGGGAACGCCAAACTTGGGATGATATCTTTGCCAGCGATGCGGGGAAAACTTGGTTTGCTGACTACCTAAACCAACGCACGCCCGAGGGGGAATCCTTCCAAGACATGATTTTACGCGCCCAGTCCTTTTTGGATGAAAAGGCGCAGGAGAAGAATATGCTCATCGTCACGCATGCCGGATTCATCCGCGCGGCTATGGTCGTGAAGGGCAGGGCGCAAGCGGCTGATGTTTTCGACATCTCTGTCGCCTACGGTGAACTGCTCAGCATGCCCCCCAAACTGCGCCCTATCATGTTTGTGGGCACGGGCTCGGATGTGGGTAAATCCATGCTCAATGCGGGCTTCTGCCGCATCTTCAAGCAGGATGGCTACCAGCCAGCCCCCTTCAAGGCGCAGAACATGTCCCTCAACAGCTACGCCACCCCCGATGCCTTGGAGATTGGTCGCGCCCAAGCCGTTCAGGCCGAGGCCTGTGCTTTGCCTGCTCATGTGGATATGAATCCCGTCTTGCTCAAACCCACCACCCACACAAGCGCGCAGCTTGTGCTCTTGGGTAAGCCCTCGGGTACCAAGAGCGCGAAGGAATACTTTCTCGATGGCAATAGGGAAGAGCTCTTCAGCGTTGTGAAGCAGGCCTTTGACCGACTGGAAAGCCGCTACAGCCCCGTGGTGATGGAGGGCGCGGGCAGCATCTCCGAAATGAATCTATGGGACAAGGACATCGTCAACATGCGCATGGCGCAGCATGCCGATGCTGCCACCTATTTGATTGCCGACATCGACCGCGGGGGCGTCTTTGCCTCGGTCTATGGCTCCATCAAGCTTTTGCCCGAGTCGCAGCGCAAGCTCATCAAGGGGGTGCTCATCAACAAATTTCGTGGTGATTTGGATTTGTTTATCGAGGGGCGCAAGATGCTGGAGGAAATCTGCGGTGTGCCCGTCGTGGGGGTCATCCCCTACTTGGAGGATGTCTTCATCGAGCAGGAGGATTCCGTCATCTTGAGCCAATACAAAAAGCGGGATAAGGCAGGGCTGAAGGTCGCTGTTTTGCTGCTGCGCAGCATGTCCAACTTCACCGATTTTAACCAGCTGGCACGCTGCCAATCCATCAACTTTTATTATACCCATGATGCGGAGGAACTGCGTGAGGCGGATATCATCATCATCCCCGGTTCCAAAAACACCATTGCGGATATGGAGCATATTCGTGAACAGGGTTTTGAAGAGATTTTGCTCGCCCACCACCGCGCGGGTAAGAGCATCTACGGCATCTGTGGTGGCTACCAAATGATGGGTGAAGTCGTGCTTGACCCCGAGCACATCGAAGGCCCCCGCAGCAAAATTCGGGGGCTTGGCATCCTGCCCATTCGCACCACCATCAAGCAGGGTAAGCTGACGCGACAGTGCCGCTTTCAGTTTAGGGAGGGGGAAATCAGCGGTCGTGGCTATGAAATCCACTCGGGCGAAAGCCCCAGTACCCAGCCCCTCTGCCAACTCGACAATGGGGAGGAGGACGGCTATATCCTCAGCCCCCGTTGCTGGGGTTCCTACCTGCACGGCATCTTTGATAACCAAAGCGTCATCAACTCCATCCTCGTCGCGGCAGGGGGTGATGCCGAAGAGTTGGAGGACTACCACGAGATGAAGGAGCGCAACTACGACCTGCTTGCCAATCGACTGCGCGAATTGGTGGATATGGAACAAATTTACGCCAGCTTGCAATCATGATTCAAGGGCACGGCAACAACCTCTACCACTTCGGGCAAGGGGCGATTCGCGCGGATTTTAGCTCGAATATCGCCTTCAATAACAAGTCGGAGCACATCATGGCGCACCTGCGCGATAAGCTAGCACTCATTCAAAACTACCCCGACCCCGAGATGCGGGAACTCACCCATATCATTGCTCAAGGCCATCAGCTAAGCGATGATTGTGTTCTCATCACGAACGGCTCAGCCGAGGCTTTTTATATGCTTGCTCACTATATCGCCTGTAAGCATGAGCGCGCACGCAGCCACATCTTCATCCCCTCCTTTGCCGAGTATGAGGATAGCTGTGTTCTTTTTGGACATGAGCTGAGCTACAGCTCGTTAAGTGATTTTTCCGCGCTGCAAGCACATCGATACGACAGTGTGTGGTTGGGATGTCCCAATAATCCAGACGGCTATCGCGTGAGTGATGCCGATATCGCGGCAGCGTGCCGCGCCAATCCCCATTGTCACTTCATCTTTGACTGCGCCTATCATGAGCTTTCGACATGTCGAGAGATTGATGGTCGCTTGATGGACAATCAAATTGTCACCCACTCCCTGACCAAATCCTTTGGCATACCGGGCTTGCGCTTGGGCTACATCATCGCTACGGAAACGACCATTGCCGAGCTGCAAGGCATGCGCGCCCCGTGGTCGGTCAACGCCCTGTCGCTGGAGGCGGGCAAATTTATCCTGCAGCATTACCAAGAGCTGATGTTCGACCACAAAGAACTGATGGAAGAGTCCCAATTCCTTCAATCCGAGCTGGGCGCGATTGAGGGCATCACGATAACACCCTCGGCCTGCAACTTCTTCCTCAGCCAGCTCACGGATGGTCGCAATGCCACGCAATTGCAGGACTACCTTGTCCAAGAGCATGGACTGCTCATCCGCCACGCGGGCAACTTTAGGGGGCTGAGCGACAAACACTTCCGCATCGCGGCCCAGTCACGCGACAAGAACTTGCAACTCATCACCGCCCTACAGACATGGAGCTCACTCCCACACTAATCACGCTTGTCATCGGCATCACCCTCGATTGCCTTGTGGGTGATCCCTATTGGCTGCCCCACCCCATCCGCGTGTACGGGCACGCCATCGCCTTTTTGGAAAAACGACTCAACAAAGGCGCATCACGTAAACTCAAGGGTGCGCTCTGCTGGCTGCTGCTGATGGGCATGGTGCTGGCATTCTTCACCGCCCTACAATACCTGCTGGCACCCTATGAGCTGCTGCTGGCCATCGTCAACGGCATCTTCTTTTACTACGCCTTGAGCAACCGCTGCTTGATTCAGGAGGCACTCAAGGTCGAGCGCGTGCTCAATACAGGCGACTTGCCCGCAGCCCGCAAGCAGCTGAGCATGATTGTCGGGCGCGATACCTCGCAACTCAGCCCCACCCAAATCCGAGCCGCCACGGTGGAGACCACCGCCGAAAACCTCAGCGATGGCGTCATTGCGCCTCTCTTCTTCTTTCTGCTGGGTGGCATCCCCCTGATGATGGCTTACAAAATGGTCAACACCTTGGACTCCATGGTCGGCTACAAAAACGAACGCTATGCCGATTTTGGCTACGTCTCCGCCAAGCTGGATGATGTCGCCAACTGGATTCCCGCCCGCCTGACCGCGCTGCTCATGGTGATGGTTTCAGGCAGCTGGCGCGCGCTGCGCTTCATAGCTCGCTACGGTCATGCCCACTCCAGCCCCAATGCCGGATTCCCCGAGGCGGCCTTGGCCGGCATCCTCGACTGCCGTTTGGGGGGGGCAAGTACCTACTTTGGCCAAATCGTCGAAAAACCCTACATAGGCGAAAACGCCCGCGAGCTCACCCACCGCGACGTCATCCGCAGCTGCTGGGTCAACGCCAAAGTCGCAGCACTCGCTACCCTCATCCTTATCATTTAGCGGGCTATCGCCCGATGATAGGGATGCAAAGCAAGTTCGACGTCGCATTTGCTTTGCCCCCTACAATCGTGCGAAGCACGCTAATTTTATAATTCCCAATTCCCAATTCCCAATTCCCCATTGTCGCTCAGCGAAGCTGAGCGACCTTAGTGCTTGACCTGTCAGTTGTGTGTGCTAGACTGGTTCGACATGAAACATTGGTTTGTATCAACTATCTTGTTAGCGGGATTGGCACTCTCTGCTGGCGCAAAAGGTAAGGAAAAAGAAGAACATGGCTACCCTAAAGGGGTGGAGCATCACAGAACCATCTTTGCTTCTGGCATGAAAAAGGGCGTTGCTGGCTATCGCATCCCCGCCATCGTCACCGCGAAAAATGGTACTCTTGTTGCAGCCATTGACGAGCGCGTGCCCAACCTGTCTGACCTAAAGTACAGCAAAGATATCAACATCGCCGTGCGCCTTAGCGGCAATAATGGTCGCACATGGAGCAAAGCCAAGGTCGTCGTTGACTTCCCACATGGGCAATCCGCATCTGACCCCTCCCTCATCGTTGATGAAAAGACTGGCTACATTTTCCTCTTCTACAACTTCATGGATTTGAATAAGGAAAAGGATGTCTACTACTTCCACTATGTCATGAGCAAGAACAATGGCAAGAAATGGAGCAAGCCTGTGGATATCACCGACCAAATTTCTAAGGAAGACCGACAGGGCGACTTCCAATTCATCACCTCGGGGCGTGGCTGCTACACGCAAGATGGCAAAATGCTGCACACCTTGGTCAACTTGAAGAAGGGCCTGCACATCTTTGGCAGCGACGACCACGGTAAGACATGGTATGTGATGGATGCCGCCATCCGCCCAGCGGACGAATCAAAAATCATCGAACTCAGCGATGGTCGCTGGATGGTCAACAGCCGCGTCAATGGACGCAAGGCGCGCACCATCCACATCTCCGAAGACAAAGGCAAGAGCTGGAAGACCCATACCGACAGCCAACTGCCCGACCCAAGCTGCAACGGAGCCATTGTGCGCTACAGCTCCAAGGCAGCAGGGGACGACAAAGATAGACTGCTCTTCTGCAACGCCAACAGCACTAAGGGTCGTCAAAATCTATGCCTCCGCATCAGCTATGATGAAGGCGAAACATGGAGCGAAGGTAAAGTCATCTACCCTGGCTTAGCCGCCTACTCCGACATGACTGTCTTGAAGAATGGCGACATTGCCATCTTCTTTGAAAAAGACGGCTACAAGGAAAATGACGTCGTCGTCGTCACCCTCGACTGGTTGACCGACGGCGAGGATGAAGTCATGGATATCAAGGATAAAAAATAAGCCCCTACGATGCGCAGCATCGTGAACGGGGTCTGGGGTGCTGGCACCCCAGTGGGGTGCAGGGGCGAAGCCCTTGCTGGGGTTTGGGGCGAAGCCCCAGCCGTCGGAGACAATTATGCAGAGCTTGCGTAGCAAGATCTGCAGTCGCCCAACTGACCCTTCCCAGTACCCATTCATGAGTCCGCGTAGCAAGCCTAGCACCACGCCACTCGCCCAGTTGGGCGACTCCCCCCTCCTTCGGGCGATAGCCCGCACTTATCCACCGTCGCAAACGCGTTAGCGTATTACCGTGATTTTAAAATAAGCCCTTCGCATCAAGGGTAGCCGAGAATAGTAGAAAACGAAAAATATTATTCACTGGAAGTAATTAAGTTAATAGAATTCATCATGCATCCATGCTACGCCCTTTACCCAATTAAACAAGCTTGGATACAACTTAAGTACGAGCAAGATGTCCTGATTGGCTTGAGCTTTGTACATGAGCCACAGGATGACTGCGGCAGGCGAACCGCTTTTACCGAGCAGGTCTACCAGCAAATTGCGGAGTACCTGTCGGGGACGCGGCAATCTTTTGACTTTGCCTACCGCGCGCAGGGCACAGACTTTCAGCAAAAAGTCTGGGCAGCCATTGCCGCTATTCCCTATGGGAAAACCCGAAGCTACAAACAAATCGCCGAGGCTATTGGGCAGCCCCGAGCTTACCGAGCCGTGGGTGGTGCTGCCAACAAAAATCCCTTGCTCCTCATCATCCCCTGCCACCGCGTCATCGGAGCCAATAAAAAACTTACAGGCTACGCAGGGGGGATTGCAATGAAGCAGAACCTGCTTCAGCTCGAACAAATTAGTGAGTGAGAACCCGAACAGGTTTCGTGGCGATAGAGACCGTCTTCTTCACAATGCGAGCCGTTCCCTTAGTCACCACCTGAACAGGTTTTAAGACCGCGCGCAAAAGCCCAGCCGTCATGGGGGCAGGCATCGAATATTCAGCGGCAGAAACCGCATTAACACTTCCCATCATCAAGCCGATGATGGTGATTGAGGCGAAGGTGGAGGAGAGCTTTTTCATCGTATTGTAGAGGGACATCGCCCATGCTTGCTCTTCATAATGTAACAGATTGCAAGGATATTGCAAGAGTTTTTTCTCGCAAGCCGCGCCATCAAATGGGAGCTCATGGACGAGCCCGCAAAAAATCCCCCATGAGTCAGTCTTATGACCCATGGGGGATTGCTCTTGTCCCAATCGACAAGACCGCTTAAGCAGCTTTTCTGCGGCGGCGTGCAAGCATGCCAGCCAGTGCCAGTAAGCTTAAGGTAGCAGTGCTGGGCTCTGGGACAGAAACAAAGCTCAAGCTTACCTCACCCGTGGTGTACAGGCTATCGGTGTTAGCGGTGATTTTCCAATCGCTCGAATTGTAAACCAGTACGAATTCACCCTCGGTAAGGACACTTGCGCTGCCATCAAAATCGAAGAGGTCGAAGGTGAGTACCACATCTTCATCCCCACCGACCAAGGCAGCAACATCATCAATGCTCAATTGAATCGTGCCATCAAAGCTGACACCGCAGCCTGAGAAGACAATCTTGTCGTGACCGCCTTCGACGCCTGCACCAGCCTCACCAAAGATTTCCATCACGAGGGTGGAACCCTCAAGGTAGGTGACGGTAAGATCATCATAGCGTATGAGTTCAGGCGAGTTCCCAGGGGAGAAAACGCCTGTGTAGTTAATTGTTGCCGTACCAGTACCAATGAAGTTCGCGCTGCCAGAGACATTGCCATTCAAGGTCAGAACGCTGTTAGCCCCCAATGTGACATCCTTTTGCAGAATCAAGCTTGCCCCGATTGACCCAAAGCTTGCCTGTATATTATCGGCAAGATTAAGCTCCGCCTTTATCTCCAAGGTAGCACCAGTGGCAACATTGGTGATGCCTGCGGAGAGTTGCAACGAGCTTGATGTTGCAATCACGCCACTTGTGACAGTAATACCAGTGGTACTCGTATCACTTGCTAAAATAATTTCAGTTGTGCTTGCTAAATCCAGGGTACCTCCTGCAATCAGTATATCGCCTGAGTAGGATTCCGCCAAGTTCACGCTTAAATAACCCCCATCACCAATTGTGATGACTGCTTGCTCTGTATCACTTGATAGATTGTTGATATTGACATCACTTGTGATGATTAAATCAGCACCATCGCACATCAGTAGAGTTTCTATTTGCGCACCACCATTTAGCTCTACAACGCTATCATTTCCTATGGTAACTGATAAATTACTACCCTCGATAGAGCTATTGAACTTCAAGCTTGATGCTTCACTGCTTACTAATTGAATACTCGCATTCTCACTAAATTCAAATTCTGTGTTTACATTAACTTCATCGGATGCTCCATTACTTTGAATAGAAACCTCGCCCGAGATGGCCACAGAAAGCTTACCCGAATCATGGTCATTTTGATTACCTAGTATCAAACTAGAACCAGAATTGAGATTGAGCTCGACAAGCCCTGAACCAGAGGCATAGGCACCAGCATTCATCTGAATCGTACCCCCATCATTGACATTGATGCTTGCGCCAGAACTAGAACTCACACCAGAATTCACAACCAGCTTACCGTCTACAGTAACATCTACTTCATGCCTACTCATTGCGCCCAAAACAAAGGAATCATCCCCTATGTAGGAATTCCCCGTTTCTTTCCCCAAGACTTCGAAAATAGCGCCTTCTGCAACAATGAGGCTAACATCTCCACCACCAAAACCTGTGAAGTTCAGTAAAAGGGATGAAATCGTATATTTCCCAGCATTTTCATTTGTTACGCCCTCAGCCCCTGTGATAAGTGTGGTTCCATTACCTATCCAAAGGTTTACATTTTGATTCAGCTCTGAGTTTGCTCCTAATTGCACCGTCAAATCACAAAGTGTAGAATTATCATAGACACTATTAGCCGAAATGTTGACTTGTGTATTGGCTCCTACAATGATGGTATTATTATGGTTCGTGACCGGATCATACACATTATCTGCATTGGAACGTTTTAAATAGATGCCGCCTTCAATATTGTATGTCGACTCACCGTCTTCGCTGCTGTTGAAAACAAGAGTGCCTGACTCCAATGCAATCCCGCCTTTAATCGATGATGCTTCGTTGAAAATTAACGTTCCATCCTCTTCTATAATCGCAACAACATCTTGATTTGAATTACAACCGTACCATGCATAATTGTCTGTATAGACGCTTCTGCTGCTTGTCTCCATGTTACTAGCGTCCTCATTAACGATATAGACAGCATCACTACCAGAAACGATAACAGCCCCACCCACATCAACAGTGTCGTCCGTTCCAAGGTCCGTCGCAAAAAAACTTATCGATCCATCTGTTCCAAATGTAATCGAACTTGCATTGCCTATGCCCGAAACGTTATCTTGGTCTAATCCCGTAAACAAGCTTGTTATGTCTGCGGTACTCTCCGTAGACATGAGTTGGAAGGTGTAATAATCATCCCCTAAATTCGTAAAATCAACAGAAGAGAGGTCAAAAACAATATCATCGGAGAAGCTAAACAGGCTACCGCTTTCCAGTGTAATTTGTTCCTCTCCACTGACTGTAATGACATCAGAAATATAGAAACTGCTTCCTGAGCTCAATGTGAGTGATGCACCTTCTGCCAACTCTAATGCTGTTATTTGAGAGGAAGACTCCGAGCACATGGTAACACTGGTATCATGATCAATGGATAAGAGTAAAGTCGCTGTCACATCAGATATAATGGTATAATCCGCACCACCTTTCAAATTAATGGTCGCGGCCGAGATGGATGTATTAGCGATGCAAGCGCTCTCTGAATAGTCATAGGTGATGTAACAGCGGTCATTTTGAAGGTCGATAGAGCCTGTACCAGAGGCAGCCACATCGCTTGATTCAACAAGATAGGTGATATTGCCATCATCATCACGTATGCTACCAATGTTTAAGCTTAAGCCACCTGTTGTTCTAGCGCCACATATGGATGAACTGGTATACCCATCAGGCATTACATCCGCATAGTCTGCTTGTTTACCAACAAGATTCCCATCGTCATCATAAACGTATTCACCTGGCGAATTGATAAAATCTTCGTCATCAGCTGTAGTTGTTGTCAGATTTCCACTCCAGCCGCTCATATCGCCCGTAAATTGATATAATTGGCAATTTGTGGGTAACCTCGTGTACTCATCGGCCGATACTGATCCAGAATAATACCAGCTGTGGAATTCGATATCACCCTCCCCGACAATTGATGAATTGAATGTATAGGTCGAAAATGTTGAACCATTGACAATTTTCATATTAATGATTTCAATGGTGCCAGCATTACAAACATAACTGCGCCCTGGTAAATACATCCCATCACCTACCGTGTTGATGATGACGGTATCATTCTCCTCAGGCAGAGTAAAGAGGTTTTCTTTCACTAAGGTATTATAGCTTGAGGTTCCTACAAACATTTCGTAGACCTCGCGATCCCCAAAATCGGCATCGGTGATTTCATAATCGATGGCACTGCTCAAGGAGGTGCACAATGGAAAGCTGAGCACACATGTAGCTGTTAAAATGCTATTACGCAGGGACGCATATGAGCTAGGCGCATGCCGATTAGGAAGAGTTTCTGTAAAGTCGTGTGTTTTCATCATTTGTTATATGGCGTTAATTGTTTTAAAAATTTCGTCCTCAGTAATTAAGAATTATGTTCTTCAAGTATCGGGCAACAATATACAGTCCGTGTTCAAGATAATAGCTAAAAAATTGATTTAGAAGTTCTTAAAGAGCTTGCAGTGTAAGTTTGTCATTATAATACAGTTTTAATAATACTGTTTGCCTGCAACAATTGTAAAATATTAAAATTTAGATATTTACTGAGATTTGAAGATGGATAATTAACTTCGCTTAAGGAAACAAAACACGAATTACACTTGGTATGCTATCATTATCAACATTTTGAACATTTGCGCTTGACGCAGTATTATTAAGACTATGAATGATGAATTACATATTGCTAAGGTAATGTTGAAGGACTCGGGGATTTCGGTTTTGGATGCGGTGCGCTTGGTGAGGCAGATTTTGGATTTTAAGGGGGCGGGTGTTTCTTTGAAGGCTATGCCATTTTGTTCGCAGGTGATTCAGGTGGGGCTGGCGCATTGGCAGCGGCTGGAGATGCGGGTGAAGGAGGGCTTTGAGCGTTATGTGGCGACAAAGGGGCATTTGCGGGCAGATTCGCTGCGGGATATCAAATATTTGGGTGGGCGTTTGTTGCGGCTTTGCCCCGAGTTGGGGGAACGTCATTTTAGTGAGTTGTCGCGGGGTGATTGCGAGCGCTGGCTATCCGCTGCCTTTACGACCCCGAGTCAGTTTAATAAGGGGCGGGCTTTGCTTCATGCCTTGGTGGAGTTTGCGCTGCGGCATGAGTGGTGCAGCCGTAATGCGGTTAAGTTGGTACCGAAAAAGCGGATTGTTGAGCAGGAGATTAAGCCGCTTTCCATGCCTGAGTCACAGGCTTTGTTGCGCGAGGCGAAGCGGGTTGGAGACGGCTCTTGCGCGGCAGGGGTGGGGCTTTTGCTTTGGGCGGGCTTGCGCCCGACCGAGTTGCGCCGCCTGCGCTGGGGGGATATTGATTGGGCAGAGGCGAGTTTGACGGTGCGCGCCCAATGCAGCAAGACGGG
>JAWXTZ010000032.1:0-18743 GCA_044433085.1 Akkermansia sp. | reverse complement strand
AGAAGAAAGTTTACACTAGCCACGGCCATTTTGACCACAGGAGTAAAGATGACTTCGAAACCTAGTAAAAATGTGTTGCCCAAATTCATATATAACACATTAAAAAAGAGTTGATTTTCTTTTAATTTTTCATCCAAAAAAAGCAAAGATTCGCTTGACATTCGCTGTATTCTTTGTCAGAATACGCATGTGAGCGAGCTTTCATAGCTTACACACGACCGTTCACCTACTTCATCACAAATACACAAAATGAAAACAGAACTCACCACCCAACTCAACGACTACCTCGCCAATCTTGGCCTTATGTATATTAAAATCCATAACCTGCATTGGAATGTTGTAGGTCTTAATTTTAAGGCCACCCACGAGTACCTCGAAGTGCTCTACAATGGCTTTGGCGATGCCCTTGACGACATTGCCGAATGCCTTAAGATGCACCACGCCTACCCGCTCGCTAGCCTCAAAGATTATTTGACGCATGCCAGCATCACCGAGCTGACATCCGAACAATACAGCGTCAGCAATGCGCTTGCCATCGTCATGACGGACATCAAGCTGCTTAAAAACCAAGCCGAACAAGCCCGCCAAAGTGCCAACGAAGGCGACCATTACGACGTCGTCGCCCTGCTAGAAGCCCAGCTGGAGAATTATAATAAAACCCTCTGGTTCTTGGAGTCGATGATACCCTAAGTCGCTACGCTCAAATTGGGAATTGGGAATTGGGAATGGGGAATTGGGAATTAGAATATTGTACCCTTACGGGCAGAGATGCAAAGCAAGTTCATCGTCGCATTTGCTTTGCCCCCTAACATCGTGCGAAGCACGCTAATTCCCCATTCCCCATTCCCAATTCCCAATTCCCAATTCCCAATTCCCAATTTGAGCTGAGCGAAGCGAAGCGAATAAGCTTGCACCCCTGCCCTAATATGCTGTAGAATAGCGGCATGAACATTGCAGTCATTGGTAAAGGTGGTCGCGAGCAAGCTCTCGTTGAAACATTGGCAGCTAGCCCTTGCAAGCCAAACATTTATTCCTACCCAGGTAGCGATGCTATTCTTTGCACGGCAAAGCCCATTGATGCATCCAATCTTGACACCCTCATCCAATGGATGGTGGACAACAAGATGGATTTATGCGTTGCTGGTGAAGAGAGCTACCTCGTCCTTGAAGATGGCTTGGCCAAGCGTTGCCACGAAGTGGGCATCCCCTGCTGGGGACCAACTAAAGAGAGTGCCCAGTTGGAGGCCTCTAAGGAATTTGCTAAGGAATTCCTCTTCCGCCACAACATCCCTACAGGTGCTGCCAAGGCAGTTGATACCTTTGAGGAAGCTCAAGCAGCCATCGCGGGGCAATACCCCACTGTTCTTAAATTTGATGGTTTGGCTGCGGGCAAGGGTGTTGCCGTTTGCCCTGACGAGGCATCCGCCAATGAATTCCTGACGGAAGTTTTCATTGATAAACGTTTTGGTGAAGGTCGCGTGCTGGTGGAAGAGTTCCTCACGGGACCCGAAATCTCCATCTTTGGTGCCGTCAGCGATGACCAGTACCTCGTCCTCTGCCCAGCCCGCGACTACAAGTTGTTGGAGACGGGCGACTCGGGCCCCAACACAGGCGGCATGGGTGCCGTTGCCTCCCTGCAACTGGCGACAGCAGAACTGCTGGAAGAAATTGAAAAGACCATCGTCATCCCCACCGTTGAGGGCTTGATTGCCGATGGACTGCCCTACCGCGGCTTCCTCTACTTCGGTTTGATGCTGACCCCACAAGGTCCCAAGGTTATTGAATACAACTGCCGCTTTGGCGACCCAGAATGCGAAGCCGTCATGCCCCTGCTGCGCGGTGACTTGGCGCAATTCTGCATGTCGGGCGCTAAGGGAGAGTTGGACACATCCCTCATTAACTTTGACCAAGGCTGGAGCATCTGCTGCATCCTCGCCTCGGCTGGCTACCCTGTCACCTCCCGCAATGGTGATGTGATTTCTGGGTTGGAGGACTGCGCGGCCCGCGTCTTCCACTGCGGCACCAAGAAGACCGATGCCGGCTGGGTGACCAACGGTGGCAGAGTCCTCGCCATCGTTGCCCAAGGCGCAAGCCTTGATGAAGCCCGCACCGCTGCCCATGCCGAGGCTGCCAAGGTTCAGTTTGACGGCTCCCAACGCCGCTCGGACATTGGTTACCTCAACATGTAATCAACCTTAATCAACCTTAATCCCCACCGAACGACGATGAGCGAATCGAGCATTGATTGCATGGCATCCATGGATTTTTTATCCGAACTCTTAGACATCCCCGCACCAACGGGGCATGAGATGGAGGCACAAGAATATTGGGCAACTTACATGGCCCAGTTCACCGACGCGCAAGAGTGCGATGCCTACGGCTCCGCTTGGGCGACGATGAACGCGGCCACGCCTGATGCCCCCACCTTGATGCTGGATGCCCATGCGGATGAAATTGGCTTTTCGATTCGCTACATCGACGACAATGGCTTTGCCCGTGTGGAGCGCGTTGGCGGCAGTGATGTTGCCATTGCGCGGGGGCGTCGCCTCAGCTTCATGGGCAGCGAGGGCGAGGTCATCGGCATCACCGGCAACACCGCCATCCACCTGCGTGGTGGGGATAACAAGGAGCCCCAGCTCTGGGATATCTACGTCGATTTTGGCTGCAATTCCCGCGAGGAGGTCGAGCAACTCGGTCTGCGCGTGGGGGATGTGGGCGTCTACTGCGCTGGCCCGCTGATGATTCACAACAAGCGCCTTGTCTGCCGCGCCTTGGATGACCGCCTCTGCGGATTCATCTTGACCGAAGTAGCACGCAAGCTGCACGAGTCGGGCGTCAAACCCGCTTGGAACATCGTCTTTGCCAACACCGTGCAGGAGGAAGTGGGCTGCCACGGTGCCCGCATGCTCAGCTACCGCCTCAACCCCGATGCCGCCATCTGCTTGGATGTCACCCACGCCACCGACAGCCCCGGTTTGGATAAGGCACGCTATGGCGATATTCAGTTGGGTGCAGGTGCCGCCTTGAGCTTTGGCCCAGTCTGCCACCCCAATGTCAATGGGCGACTCTGCCTCGTGGCCGAGCAAAATGACATGCCCCTGCAGCGCGAAACCATCGGTCGCGCCTCGGGCACCAACACGGACTTTGTCTTCAATAACAGGCAGGGCATCCCCGCCACCAACTTATCCCTACCCCTGCGCTACATGCACAGCCCAGTCGAGCTTGCCGACATGCGCGATGTGCAATCCTGCATCGATTTGCTGGTTAAATTTGTCCAATCCTTGCAATTGGAAGATGATTTCGCCCATCGCTTGACGAAAAATTAACAATACATGTTTTTTTTACTTGATGTCGCGTTAGATTCAGGTATCATACAAAAATAAACTTTACCCACATCTTATGAATACAAAACAGTTTTTGAAAATCGCAGCTCTTTCAAGCTGCTGCCTCGTTGCGGCATGCAGCAGTGGCGATAATGAGGACGTCGATACAACCATTTACGTCAGCGAACGTTCCTTTGCCAATGGAGCTCTGGGTTTCAAATTTGGTGCCAACTTGGTAGAATTCATCGTCAAATCCAACTACAGGATTGCGAACACATCCTTCCCAGAAGATGATGACCAAGTACCCGTCACCGTAAGTGGTGATTTCGTTGTCGATGCGAACTATAACGATTGCACCTTTGAATATAATGTCAATAACTCTATTGGCGACTTGACCCTCATGTCCTTTGATGCTACCGAGAACAACTCCAGCGTCATGAGCATCTATACTGAAAACTACAGTAACTATCTGGGTCTCAGCTGGTCCCAATCCTACAATAAGCCCTTGTACACCGTTCACAGTATGTCCATCAAATTTGACATGATTCGCGGTCTGTGCCAAACAACAACCTCATACTACGCTCGTACCTATAACACAACTATTGATTACGATACATCATCAACCTTACAAGAACGCGTCAGTGGTTGGAACCGCTATATCATCACGATGAACTAAGATTATTACAGACACATTTCTCCCTCAATGAAGCAGCGTTCGCGTCCGAACGCTGCTTTTTTGCATGTATTTTGTTCATGGAAGCAAATCAACTAAAATTACGGCTTGACCTGTGAGTTGAAGCTGATTACAATAACCAAGCAATGAAGTCTACACTCAACTCCACCCACCTGCACACAGGGATTATCGCCCTAGCTTTAACAGGTAGTGCTCTTTTTCTCTCTCAATCAGCCAAGGCGGAACCAGAGATTGACCCCTTCCTCGAAGCGATGATGGAGGAGCAAAAAGCCGCAGACGCCAAACCTCAAGAGGAGCCCCAGAGCGAGGAGGAAATCGCTAAGAGCCAAGAGGCACTGCGCCAAGCCGTCATGAAAAATGACCCCCGCTTTGCCGAGCAAGCCGCTGCCATGGAATCCCTGCAAGGCGAATCGGGCATCTTTGGCATGCAGCAAAAGATTGAAGGCAAAAGGATTGATGCCGTCATCATCCGCGCAGCCAATGGCAAACAAAATGTCCCCACCTCTCGCTTGAAAGACCAAATTGCTAGCAAGGTAGGTCAAAAATTCTCCACCTCTCGCGCCAATACTGACTTGGAACGTCTGGTCAAAGCGGGCTTGATTGCCCCCAACTCCCGTGTGCTGGTTGATGAGAAGGGGAACTCCCTCACCCTGATTTTCGAGGTAGGCACAGCAGACTTCATGGGCGGTGTCGGCTTTACAGGCAACAAACGCTTTGAATCGGGCGATTTGCGCGAACTCACCAAACTTAAACCCGGTCTGGTGATGAACGATCAGGCACTGTCCAAGGCGCGCGCTGACCTTGTGAAAGAATACCAAGAGTCCTACTACCCCGATACCAAGATTGCATGGCGCGAGCTTGCCACCGAACGCCCTGGCTACAAGGATGTCATTTTTGATATCACCGAAGGAGATGAAGTGGACATGGTTTCCATTCGCTTTGAAGGCAATAAGCAATTTGACTCGGAACAACTGCGCCAATTGATGAGCACCAAGGAGCTCGACTGGCTCTACTTCCTCACCAAATCAGGTCGTATCGACCGTGAAAAACTGCGTGAAGACTTGGATAAACTTGTCACCCACTACCGCAACTTTGGTTACCTGCGCGCCCGCATTGCCGATGTGCAGTACGGTGATTCAGGCAAAGAGGGTCATCAAAAGTTGCACATGAACATCCGCATTGAAGAGGGTGATCGCTACTACGTGCGCCACGTCAGCTTTAAGGGCAACAAAGTCTACACCAAGCAAGAGCTTGAACCCGGTTTAAGCATGCTTGATGGTGACATCTACTCCCTCAAGAAGGTGCAAGATGACATCACCATGATTCGCAAGTACTACGGTGCCAAGGGCTATGCAGACGCCAACGTTCACCCCGATGTGACCGAGGTTGGTGTTGATGCGAAGGGGCACCGCCTCATCGACATCTGTTACGATATGAGCGAAGGTGGCCGATTCCTCGTTGGCAACATCAACGTACGCGGCAATGAAAAGACCCGCCAACACGTCATCTTGCGCGAACTGCCCCTCCACTCCGGCGACAACTTGAACTCGGTAGACTTGGAGACCGCTCGCAAACGCCTTCAAAACTTAGGTTACTTTGGCGGGGTGGAAGTCTCTCAAGCCAGCTCCGAAGTCCCAGGCTATCGTGACATCAACATCAACGTGGCAGAAAAAGCCACGGGGCAAGTAACCTTTGGTGTTGCCTTCTCCTCGGTGGAAAACCTCTACCTCTACGGCAATGTCACGCAATCCAACTTTGATATTCGCGGTTTATCCAATGGCGTTTTCGTCGGTGGCGGTCAACGCCTTAGTGCTGGTGCTAAACTGGGTACAGAATACTCTAGCGCATCCCTCGCCCTCTTGGAACCTTGGTTCTTGGATCGCAAACTCTCCTACAGCAACGAGCTCTTCTTTACAAGTTCGCAGTACATGAGTGACTACTACGACCAAACCAACTATGGTTACTCAACCTACCTGCGCAAAGCCTTGGGTGAGTTAACATCCATCAAACTGCAATATCGTTTGGAACGCTTCGATATCGAGGCAGAAAGTGGCGCCCCCACTTACTTTGAAGAAGCCGATGGCGACTACGTGCGCAGCAACATCGCGCTGAGCTTTGAATACGACACCCGCGATGCCGTCGTCACACCGCGCAAGGGGGGTGACTTTGATATGGGCATCAACTACAGTGGCCCAGGTAGCACCGTCCAGACCTATGGACTCAGCGTATCGGGCTCCTACTACTACAACTCCATCTGGGACTCCATCTTCAGCATCAACTTTGGTTACCAAACCGTCAAGGCGGTTGACAGCAATGAACAAGTGCCCATCTTTGAACGCTGCTTCTTGGGTGGCCCCAACAACATGCGTGGTTTCGCCTACCATGATGTCGGTATGATCAACGAAGCCCTGTCAGGGGATGAAACCATGGGTGGTAACACATCCTTCTACACCCAGTTTGAAGTCACCATCCCCATCGTTAAAGACATCCGCTTTGCCACCTTCCTCGATGTTGGCTTTGTGCAGGAAGACAGCTTCCAAATGTCGCCCGATGGATTTGCGGCTGACTTTGGTGTCGGTATCCGCATGGATATGGGCATGGGACCCATGGCCATTGACTTTGCCTTCCCCATCAAATCGGAAAACGCGATTGACGATGGCATGCAAGTGCAATTCTACATCGACTACAAGTACTAAGGAGACCTTGTACCAACATAAATTCGAGAAACGCCCGAAAGTCACTTTCGGGCGTTTTTTGATATCAAAGGCAAGCATCAGAGTACATCTAGCAAAGAAATTTCATTTTTTTCAGTGAAATGCTTCCTTTACCTTGACAGCAGGGTGGGAAGCTGCTAGTTTAATATCATATCAGCTTAACCTCTTTCCCTCATGAAGCGACTCCTCCTGCCCTCTCTCTGTGCCCTCCTGTCCCTGACAACTCTCACCTCCTGCCAAAAGGAAGAAGAGAGCTCCCTCAGCCTTGCTAAAAAGCTCACCGCCGAGCTTCAAACCGTCGTTGACACCCCAACGGCAGAAGCCGCAGCACCACGTGTTGCCGCCATTAACCAGCGATTCCAAGATGCTGGCATTCAAGTTTTCGCCATCAATGGCACCGCGCTGCTGCGCTCCTCCGAACGCCCAGCAGAATACAATGAAGCCTTGGCGGCCCTTGCGGTCGAAATGGGTCGTATCCGCGCCAGCAAGCCCGTTGCCACGGCTGATGGAGAAATTGACCGCGATGCCCTGATTAAAGCCGTCGGAATCGCCAGCACAGGTGGGGATCCAAAGACTCCTGCAAGTGCCAGCAAGAAAGCAGGCACCGACTACTACAAAGACTCCATTGATGCCACGCATGGTTCCGCTGGTGAATTTGCCACCTGCTACGGCTCCACCGCATTGGCAGAAGCCCTTGACTACGTTGCTGACCCTAGCAGCGTTGACATGTTCACCTTTGCTGGTGACGTGCCAGAAATTCCAGCAGCAACAGAAGTTGCCGTGGAAGAGGATGATGCCGTCATCGAAGAGGAAGATACCGCTAGCGAAGAACCCATTGCAGACGAAGCAACGGAGGAAGTCGGCGAAGACATCTCCATTGATGAAGTCGATGGTGATGATGAAGTTATCGATGAAGAAGAAACCGATAGCGATAGCGAAGAAGACTCCTCGGATGACTCTGAAGCATTGGACATCGACTTTGGCGATATCGGCATCTAAGCTTCTTTCAACAAAAATTTTGCAAATTGCCCTTATGAGACAAGCGTGGTGAGCCTGCCGCTCATCACGTTTTTTTATTGTTACAGACATGCCCCGACTCCTCTTCACCTGTAGTTATGATGGCAACCACTTTTGTGGTTGGCAAAGCCAATTGAATGGGCAAAGTGCCCAAGATTGCATGGAACAAGCCTTTGAAACCATCTTGGGGCAGAAGCTGCGCATCTCCGCCTCGGGACGAACCGATGCAGGCGTACACGCCTTGGCTCAACCCTTCCATGTCGATGTGCCCGATGACTGCAAAATGCCCCTCAAGGCTTGGATACCCGCCTTAAACTACCGACTGCCACCCGCACTGCGAGTCGTTGAGGTCGCGGAAGTAGACCCACGATTCCATGCGCGATACGATGCGGAGAGAAAGACCTACGAATACCTGATTGAACTAGCAGATGTCTGCTCGCCCTTTGAGCATGGGCGGGTCTGGCATAAGCCCCCCCAATTTGACAAAGAGCTGCTCAAACTCGCCTTTGCAAGCTATGAGGGGCTGCATGACTTCCGCATGTTTGCATCGCGTCGCGGTAACGAGCCCGATGTACCGCCAGCGGGCTACTATGAGCGACACATTTTTTCCGCCACCGTGCAGGAGGAGGGAAGCCTGCTGCGACTGCGAGTCTGCGGCAGTGGCTTCATGTACCGCATGGTGCGGATGCTGGTAGGCACCGCGCACCAAGTGGCGCGGGGCAAAATCAGCATGGCTGACCTAAAGGCAATGATGGACAGCCCCGACCCAGTGCTCAAATCACGATTCTGCGCCCCACCACAGGGCCTCTATTTACACTCAGTTGAATATTAGTAATTAGTAATTAAAATAGAGCGCCCTAACGGGCGGGGATGCAAAGCAAATGCGACGCTAGATATTGGATGGCCTCGGCTTTGCAAAAAAGAACGGCTGTTCAATCACGAACAGCCGTCTGATAAATTTGAGGGAGTGAAAAGGCTTTGCAACTATCCACGGGGCGCTAGCCCCGCTAAATTTTAATTCCCCATTCCCAATTCCCCATTCCCAATTGGAGCGTAGCGCAGCGAAGCGACTTACTTCAGGACTCGGCTCAGCCACCAGAATACGAGCAGCACCAGCAGAATCGGCCAAAGCACCTTCAGTGCTATTGCCCCCAAGGTCAGGGCACCACCGATAAATAGCAAGAGACACACAATCCCCACCAGATGGGCAGGTGTCAGTTGCTGCCAAAGGGCACGCCATACCGATCGCTTCTGCTCAATCTCCTTCTCCTTCGTCAGGTCGATATCGGCAAAGCGTCGCCATGTCGATGACTCCGCTCGCCTGACCCAGGTGTCAGCGGTGATTTGCCCCTCATTGGCAAGCTGTACCAAATCGACCCCCTTGATGGGGCCGATTTTTTCGGTACCAGAATCGTAATAAAATTGCTGAGCCATGATTCAAAATTAAGCGTGCAGGGCGTGACCATCAGCACTCAACACAGCTTCATGAATGGCTTCAGAGAGTGTGGGGTGCGCCATGATCATGGCGTGCATATCTTCCTCGGTCAGCTCGCTTTCAATGGCAAGTCCCGTGGTGGCAATGAGTTCCGTTGCGTTATCACCCACGATGTGGGCACCCAGCAACTCACCGTTTTCCTTACCAAAGAGCAGCTTGACAAAGCCCTCGGTCTCGCCCATCGCAACGGCCTTACCCAAGGCTTGGAAGGGGAATTTGCCAACTTTGTACTCGACACCTGCGTCCTTAAGCTCGTGCTCGCGCTTGCCGATGCTCGCCACTTGGGGGTGGCAGTAGGTGCAGCCCGGTACGTTGACGGCTTGGCGTGGTGTGTGCTCGGCATTAAACATGCCTTCAACAGCTTGCACAGCCTCAAAGCTAGCGGTGTGGGCCAGCATGATGCCACCAATGCAGTCACCAGCGGCATAGACCGCAGGAATGGTCGTCTGATAACGCTCATCCACCTTGATGAATCCACGCTCGGTCAACTCCATACCTTCCGCTTCGGGAACAACAGGCACGACACCAATCGCGACCAAGCAGACATCGGCGGTCACATCCACCGTCTTACCGACCTTATTGGTGATGGTGGCCGTCACGCTGTCGCCATGATCCTTAAGCGCATCAACGGTAGCACCCGCCATGCAGGTGATGCCTTGCTTCTTGAAGGAGCGTTCAATGGCTTGGGATGAATCCTTATCTTCATTGGGCAGGATGCGGGGCAGCGCTTCCACCAAGGTAATCTTGGTACCAAAGCAGTGGTAGACGTAGGACAGCTCGGTGCCGATGGCACCACTGCCGATGACAATCATGCTCTCGGGGCGTTTTTCCATCACCAGCGCATCTTTGCTACCAATGATGGTCTTGCCATTGAAGGGGAAGACGGGCACCTCGCGCGTGCGGGCACCAGTTGTGATCAAAATATTTGTTCCTTCGACGATGGATTTGCTACCATCGGGGGCGGTAACCTCCAACTTACCCGTGCCGATGACGCGACCTTCGCCCGCCATCATTTCAACCTTATTCTTCTTGAAGAGGAATTCAATGCCCTTGCTCAAGCGTTCGCTGATGCCTCGGGAGCGGGCGATGACCGATGTCCAATCGACAGAAAGATTGTCCATGGACATGCCAAAGTCAGCAGCATGCTTGTTCATGGTATTGAACAGCTCGCCATTACGAAGCAGGGCCTTGGTAGGAATGCAGCCCCAGTTAAGGCAGGTGCCGCCAGCGCGTTCGCGCTCCACACAAAGAACAGACTTGCCCAGTTGAGCAGCACGGATTGCACCCACATAACCAGCAGGGCCACCACCAAGAACGATAAGGTCGTAATTCATAAAGGCATTGTATCGGATATTTTTCAGATGAGCAATGATAAATTGTGTCGCTTCGCTTCGCTCAGCTCCAATGGGGAATTGGGAACTGTGTCGCTTCGCTCCAATTGGGAATGGGGAATTGGGAACTTAGTCGCTTCGCTCCAATGGGGAATTGGGAATTGGGAATTAGAATATTGTGCCCTTACGGGCAGAGATGCAAAGCAAGTTCATCGTCGCACTTGCTTTGCCCCCTATCATCGTGCGAAGCACGCTAATTTCATAATTCCCAATTCCCAATTCCCCATTCCCAATTGGAGCGAAGCGCGAAGCGCGAAGCGACTTTGCGCTTGCATCATTTCCGCGAACATGCTAGACTCCCGCGTCACGCGACAACAAGTATATACCCTTATCTCTTTATCATGAATGCTATCCCTAACGTTTTGGCTGGACGCTACGCCTCCACTGACATGAAAAATATCTGGTCCGCTGAAGGCCGCATCGTCCTTGAACGCGAGTTCTGGATTGCTGTCATGAAGGCACAAAAGGACCTTGGTCTCGATATCCCACAAGAAGCTATTGACGCCTATGAGCGCGTTAAGGGTCAAGTTGATATCGCTGCTATCGACAAGCGCGAACGCATCACCCGCCACGATGTTAAGGCACGTATTGAAGAGTTCTGCGACCTCGCAGGCTTTGAGCACATCCACAAGGGCATGACCAGCCGCGACTTGACTGAAAATGTTGAACAGCTCCAAATCTGGCGTTCCATGCAACTCATCCGCGACAAGGCCGTCGCCTCCCTCGAACGCATGTCCAAGCATGCTGCTGATTGGAAGGAGCTTGTCTTTGCCGCCCGCACCCACAATGTCGCTGCACAAGCAAGCACCATGGGCAAGCGCGTCGCCATGTTTGGTGAAGAACTTTTGCACTGGACCAATGCTTGGCTCAGCGTCATGGATCGCTACAGCGTCCGTGGTCTCAAGGGTGCTGTCGGTACCCAACTTGACCAACTTTCCCTCTTCGGTAAGAACGCCGACACCGTTACCGAGCTCGAAAACCGCATCTGCCAACACCTTGGCATCAAATCCAAATTGGACAATGTCGGTCAAATTTACCCCCGCTCCCTCGACTTTGAAGTCATTTCGGCTCTCGTCGGTCTCTCCTCTGGCCCCAGCAGCTTCTGCAAAACATGGCGCTTGATGGTCGGTCACGAGCTTTGCACCGAAGGTTTTGCCAAGGGTCAAACGGGCTCCTCCGCCATGCCTCATAAGATGAACCCCCGCTCCTGCGAACGCATCAACGGCTTCCATGCCATCTTGAAGGGTCATCTCAACATGATTGCTGGCATCATTGGCGACCAATGGAATGAAGGTGATGTAGGCTGCTCGGTCGTTCGCCGCTGCTGCTTGCCAGACTCCTTCCTTGCCGCTGATGGCCTCATGGAAACCTTCGTCACGGTCATGGACCAAATGGACGTCTACAAGCCCGTCATTCAAAGCGAGCTCAACCGCTACCTGCCCTTCCTGATGACCACCACCATCATGATGGCTGCGGTGAAGAAGGGTGTCGGTCGTGAAACGGCACACGAAGTCATCAAGGAGCACGCTGTTGCAGTCTCCAACGAGCTTCGCACGGGCACCATCGCCACCAATGACTTGCTCGACCGCCTTGGTGCAGACCCAGAACTCAAGCTCACCCGCGAAGAGATTGGCGCCATCTACGATGCCAACGCAGGTGACACCGGCATGGCTGCGCAGCAGGTAGACTCCTTCTGCTCCAGCGTTGCGGCACTTTGCACCGCCTATCCAGCGGCTGTGGGTTACACCCCAGGTGCCATTTTATAAATTCATCACATCAAAGCATGCTTGCCGCAGAACCCAAGACTCTGTTCCGCAATGACACCTTCACCCTGACCAGCCATGGGCTGGTACAGGGGGAAAGTGCCGCAACACTCACGAGCCCCAATAATCTGCGCATCAAGCATTTGGGAGAAGAGCGCGATGTCACCATCCCCCCTGCTGACATCAGCAAGCCTGGCTACCGTGGGGACATGCCCGTCCTCTCCGCCCTCTTCAAACTAGCAAGCCATGAGCTGGCTAAGGACGTCAACGAAGCGGGCTTGATGACCGCTGGAGTCAACTGGGATGGTTGCTGGACGCGTGACACCGCCTACGCCATGATGCTCGGCGCTTGCTTCTCCCTACCCGAAGCCTGCAAAACAAGCCTTGAATCACGCGTCCGCGATGGCAAGGTCATTCAAGATACGGGCACAGGTGGTGGTTGGCCCATCTCCTCCGACCGCGTTACATGGGCCGAGGCCGCTTGGATTTACTACTGCCAGACAGGCGACCAAGAATGGTTGGCTTGGAGTGCCGATGTCCTACGTGCCACCTTTGAGCAAGATGAGCTAATCCTGCAACGCCACGGACAACTCTTCTCGGGCGAAACCTCCTTCATCGACTGGCGCGAACAAAGCTACCCCGACTGGATGGAACCCGCCGACATCGGCGCCTCATTCAGCCTTAGCACCAACGTGATGCACGCTGTCGCAAGACGCCTGCTCAGCTTCATGCTCGACCAACTTGGGCAGGCGGAGGAAGCCGCCCTCTGGCTGCAAAAAGCCAAGGACTTGCGCTACGACATCCAAGACAAATTCTGGAACAGCGCGACACGCCAATACGGCATGATTCGCACCCTTGATAGCCACTTAGACGAGCGCACCGACGCCCTTGGCAGCGCCCTTTGCGTCCTTTCAGGCATCGCCTGCGAACACGCCCAAGAAACCCTCAACGGCATCCCAGAGTCCCCCTTTGGCACCCCCGCTTTTAGCCCCTACAAATCCTCCCAAAAAGATGCCTACCACAACCGCAGCATCTGGCCCTTTGTGGAAGGGCTCATGCTGATGGCGCAAGTCAACCAGCGCGACCTTGCTGGGGTGGAACAAAGCATCGCTAAGCTGCTGCGTGCAGCCTTACTCTTTGGCACCAACAAGGAAAACTTTCATGCAGTCACGGGGGAAGCCCGCGACACCATCCAAAACTCCGATGGTCAACTTTGGAGTGCCGCTGCCCTGCAATCCATCTTCTACTTCGCCCTCTTTGGCTTACGATTTGAGCATGGCAACCTCGTCTTCATCCCCTGCGTGCCCAAGGCCTATGCAGGCAGCCACTGGCTGACAGGCATCCGCATCCGCAACACCGTGCTAGACATCCACATCACAGGCTATGGCACCGAGGTCAACTCCGTCCTCATCAACGGCAAGCCTGGCATGCCCATCTTCCCCTTAGACAGCTTGGACAAGGAGGGTCGCTTGATGCTTGAATTCACCCTTGCCGCTGACGACGACGATGAAACACCCTACCATCGCCCCGAAGCTAACGAAGACCTACCTGAACCCCACTGGACACAGGATAGCAGCCCAACAATGCTGCGATGGGAGCCCGTGGAAGGAGCCAAACTCTACCGCGTCTTCAACCTCGGCAAAGCCATTGCGCAGACGGGGAACTGTGAATTTGAGCCCCCCGCCAGCAGCATCACCGACCGCTACCGCGTGCAAGCCCTCAATGAGAAGACATGCTCCTGCCTCAGCCGACCCTTTGACTGTGGGGACGAAGGCAGCAGCACCCAATGCCAGCCCGAGCGCATAGGTATCAATGGTGAATACCACGTTGAACAAGGGCAAGCATGGCTTGATTGTACGGAAAACACCTCCAAACTTTATTACCCAGCCGTGGACTTGGAAGCTGGCACCTACACCCTTCGCTTCCGCTACTGCAATGCGACCGCATCCAAGCGTGATGGGGACAGCTGCGCAGTCCGTGCGCTCTTCGATGGGGAAGAGCTCTTAGGCTACATCCCCTTCCCGCATAATACCGAAGCGGGACAGTGGCAAGATTTCACACTGACAGCCCCCTTCATCGCGAAGTTGGAGGCAGGGGCGCATGAGTTTTCATTGCGCTATACGGATGCCTGTGAAAAGGGCACCTTGAACCAGTTGATGGTGCAGCATGTGGAGATTAAATTGCGACGCGTGAGCTGATTGAAGGGCATTGCTGCAAGAGGGCATATCTTGCTGGCACGTCTGCGAATAGCAACAAAAGCCCCTAGCTTCTTACCTTTTATCCTTGCAGCCACGCTCACATTCTGTTAAAGTGTGGATTATGCAAACATGCGAATCACCCCTGAAATGGAAGCGTTTAGCTGACCTCCCCGACCCAGAAGGTTACGCTGGCAGCTATGCTGGTACGAGTAACGGAGCTCTCATCGTCACTGGGGGTGCCAATTTCCCTGAAAAACCCCTGTGGGAAGGTGGTCCTAAGCGCTGGACTGACCGCGTCTTTGTCATGTGCCCCAAGAGCGCAGGTTGGCAGGAGGCTGCCCCCCTCCCCAAGCCTCTCGGCTATGGTGCTACGGCTACAACACCCGAGGGCATGATGCTCATTGGTGGTAGCAATGCTGGTGGTGCGCTTGCTGATTGCTACTTGCTCTGCTTTGCAGAGGGCAAAGTCACCTGCAAGACCCTTCCCTCCCTTCCCTATACCCTCACGGGTCACTCCGCCGCTTACCTCAATGGCAAGGTCTACGTCACAGGTGGCAGCATTGCCGCTGGCGAACAGGATGCTGAAAGCGCCCTGCTGATTTATGATGTAGCCGCCCAAACGTGGAGCGAAGGTCCTGCCCTTCCTGCCCGTGGTCGCTTCCTCCACCAAATGGCGGTTTGCAATGGTAAGATTTATGTGATGGGTGGTATTGGTCTCAAGCCCGCTGATGATGGTAAGATGGCTCGTGATATGCTGACCGAGGCTTGGTGCTATTCCGAAGCTCAAGGCTGGCAAGCCCTCAGCGACCTGCCTCACTTCTGCGCTGCCGCCCCCACAACAGCCCCCACCATCGGTGGTAAGATTTACATGCTGGGTGGGGATGATGCCACGGTGACGGGCTTTACCCCCGCCAATCACCCCGGTTTCCACAATCAGAGTCTTTGCTACTGCCCCGCCACAGATCGCTGGTCTGACTCGGGCGAGATTGCAGTCGCTCGCGCTGTCCTCCCCTGCACGATGTGGGAAGGTATGGCTGTCATCATCAATGGTGAACAACGCCCTGGCAAACGCTCCAATGAGGTTTGGGGTGCCTTGGAAGCTTAAGATTCCCATCCTTACGACCATGAAATCCGCGTTCTCCCTTTGTCTAGCCGCTGCGGCTTGTGCTAGTTTAACAGGCATTTCTCAAGCCGAGATGACCACCATCGCGGCTTCGGCCTGCGCCAAGGTGCCTAGTAAGATTGGTTTTGCTGGCATGGCTGCCGGTTTTATCCCTGCACAGGGTGCTAGCAGTGATTACATCCTCTTTGTTGGGGGTGCTAACTTCCCCTTTGCTAAGCCCAATGCCAAAACGGCAGAGGAGCGCGGTGCCAAGGTCTTCCACAAGCAAGTGGGCATGATGAGTCTCCCCGCCGAGTGCTCGGGCTGCGCCATGCCCCCCAACTGGGTGGGTAGTCTGCCTTATGGTTTGGGGTACTGCGCCTTCATCACCACCAACAAGGCCCTTGTGCTGGCTGGTGGTTGCAATGAAACAGGTCACCTCAACAAGGTCTGCCAGATGTTTGTTGAGGGTGGTCAGCTGCAAATTGAAGAGCTGCCCGACTTGCCCATCACCCTTGCCTACCCCGCCTTTGCCAAGCTTGGCAACATGTTCTACGTCTTCGGTGGTCAAGAGAAGGACACCGACACCACTTGCACAGGTGCCTCCTTTGTGCTGGATATGGATGACACAGCCAAGGGCTGGCAAAAGCTGCCCGACATGCCATCCCCCCGCATGCTGGCTGGCGCTGCTGTCCACAAGGGTTACATCTACATCATGGGTGGTTGTAGCCTTGCGCCAGATGCCAAAGGTGCTGCTGAGCGTACTTACTTAAAGGATGTGCTCATCTACGACCCCACAACCCAATCTTGGGGCGTGGACAAGGTACCTGCCATGCCTGAAACAATGGTGGCTAGCCCTAACCCACTGCCTGTCGTCGATGGTAAAATTTACGTCCTTGGTGGTGACCCTGGCAACTACTACCGCGCCAGCATTGCTGGTAACCCACCTGCCGAGCACCCCGGTCAAAGCAACACGGTCTACGCCTACAGCTTAGCTGAACGCAGCTGGACGACGGAGGGCACAACGCCCATCGGTGTTGCAACCGCCCCCACCGTCCAAACTGGCTGCATCAGCCCATCGACCATCATGATCATCTCTGGCGAAACGCACCCCGGTGTGCGCACCCCCGTCATTGGCACCATGACGGTGACAGAAGATGCCCCAACAGCCCCCTAATTCGCTAATCCGCCCGTCTCTCACTAACCCCTAACCCAACCAACTAACATATCATGCCTGAATTCCTCGTTCATTTCTTCCACGCCATCGACAAGGTGGCGATTTACACGCCCTACGCAGCCCTACTTCTGCTTGTCGCTGCCATTATCGTCGCTTGCAAAAACGGCTTTAAAAACAAACCCCTCGCCCCCTATGTAGAGGGTAAAGGCCCAGGTAAATGGGCTTGGATTTGCGTGGCTGTCCTCTGGGTCGTTGTCATGCTCAACTACGCTGACCGCCAGCTGCTCTCCACCCTCAACAAGTCCATCACCGACCCTAACCTCCCCGGTAGCATCGAGATGACGCAGGCTGAGTTTGGTCTCATTACCTCCATCTTCTTGGTCATCTACGCTTGCTTGAGCCCCATTGGTGGTTTCCTCGCTGACCGCTTCAGCCGCAAGACCATCATCATGTGCTCTTTGGTTGTCTGGTCCTTGGCTACATGGTTCACCGGTATGGCCGACTCCTTCAACACCCTGCTGGCTGCTCGCGCTGCCATGGGTATCAGTGAGGCCTTCTACATCCCCGCTGCCTTGGCACTGATTTCTGACTACCACCGTGGGGGCACACGCTCCATGGCAACAGGTTTGCACATGAGTGGTATTTATGCTGGTCAAGCCATCGCTGGTTACGGTGCCATGGTTTCTGGCGACCCAACCAACCTCGGCTGGCACGCCACCTTCGAGGTCTTTGGTGCCATCGGTGTTATCTACGGTCTCATCGTCATCATCTTCCTGCGTGACCCAGAAGCTGCAACTCCAGAGCAAATGGCTGCTGCTAAGACAGCTGACCCAGCTAACGCACCTGCAAGCACCAACTTCACGGTTGGTGAAGCACTCGACAACCTCTTCTCGACCAAGGCCATGTGGCTGCTCATTGGCGTTGTCTCCCTCTCTGGTTTCGCCAACTGGTTCATCATGAACTGGTACCCACGCCTCCTGCAAGACACCTACGGCATGACCGAAGCCGCTGCTGGCCCAGCCGCAACGGGCCCCGTCAACATCGTCAAGTACTTTGCCGTGCTCATCGCTGCTGCTATCGCTGACCGCTGGTCCCGCAGCAACCCCAATGCACGTGCCATCGTGCCCGCAGCCGCCTTCCTCATCTCTGGCCCCTGCATCATCATCGCCATGCTTCCAAGCCTTGGTATTGACTTCCTCGTCTTCTCGGCTAGCGTTGCCATTGGTCTTGTTGCCATGCAAGGTCTTGCCCAAGGTGCGCTTGATGCCAACTTGATGCCTGTGCTTCGCTCCCAAATTGACGAACGTTTCTCCGCCACGGGTTACGGCATGCTCAACCTGACTTCTGTCGGTGCAGGTGCCCTCGTCTCCTACATGGGTGGCGTGCTGCTCGATATGAATGTCCCCCTCAGCGCCGTCATGGTTGTCTCGGGTGCCTTCATCTTCATCGCCGCCTTCTTCCTCATCGCCATGCGCGCTAAGAAAGCCTCAGCGTAAGAGATTCAAAACCACTCTAATCAAAAGCCCTCAAGTCAAACGACTTGAGGGCTTTTTCGCTTCGCTTCGTCGCTCCGCGCTGCGCGCTCCGCTCCAATGGGGAATTGGGAACTTAGTCGCTTCGCTTCGCTCCGCTCCAATGGGGAATTGGGAACTTAGTCGCTTCGCTTCGCTCCGCTCCAATGGGGAATTGGGAATGGGGAATTGGGAATTAAAAATTAGCGCCCTTACGGGCGGGGGAGCAAAGCAAGTGCGGGGGTAACATTAAGAAGCACCGCGCCAACTTAATGACGCGGTGCTTGAATTTTCACGGTGGAACTGGCTTTGCAGCTATCCACGGGGCGATAGCCCCGCTAATCATTAAAAAGCACCG
>JAWXTZ010000031.1:0-18799 GCA_044433085.1 Akkermansia sp. | reverse complement strand
TTTTTAATGTGTTATATATGAATTTGGGCAACACATTTTTACTAGGTTTCGAAGTCATCTTTACTCCTGTGGTCAAAATGGCCGTGAATAGTAACATTCAATCCTGAGCAACATGTTTTTTAGGCTTGCCATTTGGGCTATTTTGGGGTAAAGTGCTCAAGTTCACAACTTGACGCACTAAAATTTTATGAATATTGCAATGATAGGTACCGGGTACGTTGGTTTAACTTCAGGCACATGCTTTGCCGAGGTTGGTCACAACGTCGTCTGTGTCGATACCAACACCGAAAAAGTCGAAAAGCTCAAGCAGGGCATCATGCCCATCTACGAGCCTGAATTAGAACAACTTGTCATCTCAAATCAAGCTGCTGGCCGACTGTACTTCACGGCTGATTTGGATGACGCTGTTCGCCGTTGCGATATCATTTTCATCGCGGTACCAACACCCCCACAACTTGATGGATCCGTCGATTTGTCCTACATTGAAGAGGTTTCCCGCTCCATCGCTGGTGCCTTGAAGTCAGAATACGGCTACCGCATCATCGTGGATAAATCCACCGTTCCTGTCAGCACAGGGAGCAAAGTTGCCCAAGTCATGATGCGCTACGCGCCAGAAGACATTGATGTCGATGTGGTATCCAACCCAGAATTCTTGCGCGAAGGTAGCGCTGTGGCCGACCTACTCAACCCTGACCGCGTGGTCATCGGCACTGATAGCGAGCGCGCCATGGACATGATGAAGCGCATCTATCAACCCTTCAACGCCCCAATCGTGGAGGTTGATTTAGCATCTGCCGAATTGATTAAGCACGCAGCCAACTCCTTCTTGGCGATGAAAATCTCCTACATCAACGCCGTATCCGCTGTCTGTGAGGCTGCTGGGGCTGATGTTGAGCAAGTCGCCCGAGGCATTGGTATGGACAAGCGCATTTCCCGCCACTTCCTCAACGCGGGCTTAGGCTACGGTGGTTCCTGCTTCCCTAAGGATGTCAAGGGCTTCATCCACATTGCCGACCAATTAGGTGCCCCGCTCAACATCCTCAAGGAGGTCGAGCAAATCAACGCGAATCAGTTAGAGCGATTCCTCACACGCATCCGCGAAAAGATGTGGGTACTTCGCAACAAGCGCGTCGCTGTTTGGGGGCTTGCCTTCAAGCAAAATACCGATGACGTGCGAGAATCTGTCGCCATCAAAATCATCAAGCAAATGTGTGACGAAGGCGCAATTGTAACCGCCTTTGACCCAGAAGCTCGCGAGACTGGTGCCTTTGCCTTAGAGGGCTACCCCGTCACCATCGTTGACGATATGTACGCATGTGCTCAAGGAGCCGAAATTCTCATCGTCGCGACCGAATGGAAGGAATTTGCCCAAGCCAACCTCCAACGCCTCCGCGAGTGCATGAGCTTGCCCATCATCTTTGATGGTCGCAACTTAATGCACCCTGAAAACGTAGTGCATGCTGGTTTTGAGTACCACTCCGTCGGGCGCAAGAGCCTTTACCCAGAGGGTGGCGAACAGTAAATAGTTTCCCCATCAACACCCCAAAAAGCCCTGCTAACAAGATGTTAGCAGGGCTTTTTTAGGTGTTAAGAATCAGTGAAGGGAACTTCAAGCATGAAGCAACTCGTCGCGAGTTAATCCCGTGATGCGCTGCAGCGTTTTAATCAAGTACATCAGCACCCCAAAGAGGGTAAGCAGCAGGGGGAAGCTGATGACGATAAAGCCAGCCCAAGTCAAATCCTTGATGGCATAGTTGTAAGCCAAAGCTTGGTCGGCAGCAGGCAAGCCCAAAACGGGCAAGAGGAAGTAAAGAGCCAAGCCAAAATTCATCGCAGAAGAGAAAATTAAAGAACTAGCCGTCATCAAGCTTGCATTCCAAAGGCACTTCTCATACTCGCCCGTACGATTTAACTCCGCGCTCTTCTTTTCAATCCGCACGACATCAAAGATGGCATCGGAATACAGGAAGACGCGAAGCAGCGCCCCCTTACTCTTTGCCGTCAGCATGACGGCCACCGCCATCAGCAGGGGGATGAAGGCCTCCTTAGCCGCAAACCACCAAGGCGTATTGGGGCGTATTTGCTCCCCCTCTCCCGTGGTCGCATAAACCGTCACCACGGCGGTGAAAAGCACCCCCAGCAGACCCAGCAGGTTGAGCGCATCATACTTGCGCGTTTCCCAAAAATTATAAATCCCGTAGCCAATGGGCAAGGCTAGAGCAACGACAAGCGCGGGGGTTGTCCCCATTTGCCAAAAACTATCGCCTGACTCCGAGCATTTGCTCAAGATGAGAACAGGTGCAAGTACGCTCATGACAATATTGAGCAGGCTGCGTTGGGTAGCGTCCATATTCCTTATTGATTAGCAACTTACTTCATGCTGGCGATGGCCTCGGCCATGTCATCTGCTTTAAAGGTGGAGGAACCCGCCACCAAACAATCCGCCCCAGCCGCACGGCAGAGGGGGGCTTGCTCCGTACCAATACCACCATCCATCTGGATGATGAAGCTCAAGCCTTGCTCCTTACGAGCCGCATCGAGGAAGCGTACCTTATCCAAGGTATCATGCATGAAACTCTGACCACCAAAGCCGGGGACAACACTCATCACCAGGAACATATCCACCTCGGCAAGGTAGGGAACAAGCGTTTCAACAGGTGTAGCGGGGTTGATGGCAAGGGCTGCCTTGGCGCCACCCGCACGAATGGCCGCCAGCGTCGCGTGCAAATCCACAGCACCCTCGCGCTCCACATGAATAGAAATCATATCCATACCCGCCTTGATAAAACGAGGCAAGTAGTGCAAGGGCTCATCAATCATCAAGTGAGCATCAAGATAGGCATCAGCAGGAACAGCCTTGCGAATCACCGCACAAATATCAGGACCAAAGGAAATATTATCAACAAAGGAACCATCCATCACATCAAGATGAAGCCAATCAGCACCCGCCGCGAGGGCGCGGTTCGCTTCGGCTCCAATCTGGCTAAAATCGCATGCAAGCATGGAAGGGGCAATCAGGGTCGTGGACATGCGCGTATTGTACCACGCCTCAGCGCACTTGGCAAGTGCGCTAAGATTCTTACCCACAGTTACCCCTAAAGTCTGTACTCCTTGGGGGGATTACCACTAAAGTCATCAATAGCGGCACTACCCTGTGCGATGTAGAAAACCGCCAGCAGGGGGTTATCCGCCGATTGATAAATCTGCTCCATGATGGGGTATTGCAAACAGAGTTGCTTCACCTCAGCGTTATCCTCAAAAACAGCCATACCGGTCAAACGCAGCCATGCATTCTCCGCACTCGTGGTAGCCAGCTCCAGCGCAGGGTTTGCAATCAACTCTTTATACACATCCTTGCTGTTATTGGTCGCAAACCACAGCTTGCCACCCAGCTCGGTACAAAACATGAAAGGACGGCACTTAGGCTTGCCATCCAGCCCGATTGTCGCCAAATACTGGGTTGGATTCGTCACGAGAAAATCTACAATAGTCTTCATCCTTCCATCATAGTAAGTTAGCCCGCCCAAGTCAACAAGATAGAGCAACACAAAGAGCAACACAACCCCTAAAAAATGATTGAACGCTCAGCCCCTACAAGCTTGCTATGCAAAAGACTTTCCCTTATGATAAGGCTCTATGTACGCCCTGTTGCTCACCATCATCTATCTTGCCTTTATCAGCTTGGGCTTGCCAGACTCCATGCTCGGGGCAGCTTGGCCCGTGATGCAGCTTGATTTAGGGGTGCCACTGTCCTATGCAGGGGGGATTTCCATGATTATTGCGATGGGAACCATTGTCTCCAGCCTCGCCTCCGACTGGCTGGTCAGTCGCATGGGCACCGCGCGCGTCACCAGCTTCAGCGTACTCCTCTCGGCCTTGGCCTTACTGGGCTTTGCGGGGGCGGATTCCTACCTCATGCTCTGCTTGCTCGCCATCCCCTATGGATTGGGGGCTGGGGCAGTCGATGCCGCCCTCAACCACTACGTCGCCGTCAACTATGCGGCACGCCACATGAATTGGCTGCATGCATGCTGGGGCGTAGGCGTGAGCGTAAGCCCCTTCATCATGGGCTTTGCCCTCCAACAAACCTGGGGCTGGGCGGGCGGCTACCTCGTCGTCGGCATCATGCAGCTGGCATTGGCCTTGCTACTGCTGCTCACCCTCCCTTTGTGGAAGAGCGCACGCTCAAGAGCAGTAGAAACAAAAGCATCCCAAGGCCTACTGGTCGCCCTGCGCGTGAAGAAATTACCCTACGCACTCCTCGCCTTCTTCGGCTATTGCGCCCTTGAGTCCACAGCGGGCTTATGGGCGAGCAGCTACCTGGTCCAGATACGTGGGGTCAGCCCCATTACCGCGGCCAGCTACGCGAGCCTCTTTTTTATTGGCATCACCCTAGGTCGCGTTGTCAGTGGACTGTTGACCCTGCGCCTGACGGACAGGCAACTCATCCTCGTCGGCATCACGCTCATCCTGATAGGAAGCATCATCATGCTGATACCCCTGCCGACAGAGCACGGGGGACTAGTCGCCCTTCTACTCATCGGCTTAGGCTGCGCGCCCGTGTATCCATCCTTCATCCATGCCGTACCACAGCTCTTTGGCAGCCAGCATGCGCCAAGCATCATCGGACTTCAAATGGCCTCTGCCTATCTAGGAACAAGCCTCATGCCACCACTCTTTGGACTGATGGCTCAAGCATGGGGTATCCACTACTACCCCTACTTCTTAGCCGCCCTTGCCCTCCTGATGCTGGGCATGATGCACCAGTTGAAGAACAAGTGCTAATTTCGGGCTTCTCTCAATACACAAAAAAGCTCATGAACTTTCATTCATGAGCTTTTTATACTCGAAGGGGGACTCGAACCCCCACGGATCGCTCCACTAGATCCTTAGTCTAGCGCGTCTACCAATTCCGCCATCCGAGCTTTTATTTGGTAAGTGCTCCCTGTTGGGTGCGGGGAGATTATAAACAAATCCGAATTGTTTTGCAAGCTTAAAATTGAATCTTTTTTATCTTTTTTTAACAATCTTCGCCATTATACATCCTATTGAGTTGATAGTAGACGATTAAAGTTCTTTTTATCATTTAGACAAAACGTTGCGTTGGGCATCTTGGTCGGTCACCTGGACGCTGAGGCTGCCCTGCGCTAAGGAGACGCGGAGTTTTTCGCCTTGCTGTAGCGCCGATGCTTGGCGGATGAGCTTGCCATCCTCGCTCTGCACGAGGGCGAAACCTCGGTCGAGGGCGTTTTGAGGGCTGGCTGCTTGTAGCCTTGCGCTCAGGGTCTCTAACTTGGCTTGCCCCTGTTGCAGTTTGGTCTGCACTTGTTGCTTGAGCTTGGCTTCCATGTAGCTGAGCTGTTCGCGTCGCTCGTGCAGGCCTTGCAGGGTGCTGCGGGTGCTGAGGCGGGCTGCCATGAGCTCCAACTGATGGTGGGCGTGCTGCAATCGCTGCTGGTAGCTTTGCGTGAAGCGTGCCTCCAAATCATCGACACGCTGCCCGAAGGGGGCAAGTATCTCCTGCGGGGAGCGCAGGCGGCTCTGCTCGGCCACGCGAAGGCGCAGGTGGGCGTTTTGCAGCTCGCGGCTCAGGCGGCGGCGCAGGTCGATGCCGCATTGCTCCAACCACGCATCCAAGGATTCCCCATCGGGGGTACTTAACTCAATCGCTGCGGTGGGCGTGGGGGCGCGCATGTCTGCCACAAAGTCAGCGATGGTAAAATCGGTCTCATGCCCCACCGCCGAGATGATGGGCAATGGGCAATCAGCAATGGCGCGTGCCAAGACCTCGGCATTAAAGCACCACAAATCCTCCATACTGCCACCACCTCGGGCGATGATGAGGTAGTCCACCTCGGGCAACTGGTAGCTTTGGCGCAGGCTGGGCTGGCTCCATGCCTCGATGGCGCGGGCGATGCCAAATTCTGCCCCCAGCCCTTGCACTTGGACGGGTAGCAGGTAGGCGTTCATCCATGGCGCGCGACTTTCCAATCGGTGGCGCATGTCTTCGATGACGGCCCCTGTTGCGGAGGTGATGAGCCCGACGCTGCTGGGCCATGCGGGGATGGCTTTTTTGCGCTCGGGTGAAAAGAGCCCCTCACTGGCCAGTTTATTTTTGAGGGCTTCGAACTGCTGCTGCAAGCTACCCTGCCCCGCCAGCTTGACGGCACTGACGATGAACTGAAGCGAGCCGCGCCCCTCCCAAACAGTGGCGCGGCCGCGCAGCTCGACCTGAATCCCCTCGCGCAGCTGCACGCGGCAGCTGGCGGCTTGGTAGCGGTAGAGCACGCATTGAAGCTGCGATTTATCGTCCTTGAGGGTGAAGTAGACGTGCCCGCTACCCGCTGCCTTGCAGGAGCCAATTTCGCCGATGACGCTCTGTTCTCCGACATAACGCTCGACTGCCATTTTGAGTTGGCTAAGCAGGCTACTGACACTTTGGGGGCTATCTTGCATAGGCTTGAGAGGGTGAGGATGAATAACAAAAAAGGGCACCGCCGTGCCCTTTGTGCTATTAGTTTTGCTTCGGCTTACTCGCCCATCACGGCCGCAAGGATGGCGGCATTGGGGTCTTGCCACTCGGGCTCGGGGGCAAATCCTTTGGCGTAGCTAAAGAGGTCGCGGTGGATGTACTCATAGTACGCCTCTTTTTGCTCATCGTCAAGCTTGTACCAGATGCAGACATTGAGCGCGCGCGCGACTTTTTGCATCATCTTGAGGGTGAGTTGGCGACCCATGCGTGCCTTTTGGACTTGCTTGTGGGTCAACTGCTCGGAGGAGACCTTGACGAGGTCGTTGTTATCTAATGCCCATGCGTTCATCAGCGCGTCGATGCGCTGGATGCCATGGTTGAGTTCGTTTTCTTCGTTCATGTATCAGTAAATTTTTTTTTGGGGGGGGATTAATAACCTGGGATGTGGCGCACGTAAAAGCCCTTGCAACCACGGGAGTCCACGTACCAGCGTGGGCCAACGCCACGTCCGCTGCCTGTGGTATCAAAACGAAGCCCCGCGATGAAGAGGAAGACGTGTCCACGTTTGGTGTAGACGGTCAGCCATTCACCAAAACCGGGGCGTCCCCAGCGCAAAAAGTCACCCGATGTCGGGAAGCGGTTGGGCTCTAACATGCCAGCTTCGCGCAGGACATAGGCGACGGAGCCTGAGCAATCATAGGCGCGGTCAACGTGCTTGCCATGACCACCACCGCGACGATAGGGCTTGCCGACAATTTTATTTGCGGCTAGGATGGCACGCTTAATGCGCGGTGGGGCATCCTTAGGCACAACGGCTTTACCATTCTTAATGTAGGCGGATTTACCTTCAATGTAATGATAAACGGGTGTCTCGCCCGAGAGCTGCTGCCCTTGCTGCGTCATCTGCGAGCAGCTGCTGAGCAGCATAGCGAGGACCGCACAAACCAAACATATAGTAGAAGTTTTGCCTAACACGTCGTCCATCATACAGCATATTGAGAAAAAGGCAAGCGTATTATAGGGCACAATACGCTTGGGGAGAGAAGCTTTCGATTTCTGCTTCGCTTAATGCCTGCGGCGGCGCATCATGAGACCCGCCAAGGCAAGCAAGGACAGCGTTGCTGTGCTGGGCTCTGGCACCATGATGGAGTAAGCATAGGAGCTAAAGCCATTGGCCACGAAGCTAAGCTGCTGTCCATTGTAGTTGAAGTCTTTAATGATGGTCGCATCTGACCAGCTTGTCGCGCCATCAGCCAAGTGATAGACGGTGAACATGGAGACATCATAACCAGCCCCCACATCGAACACCAATTCCACGCTCTCGCCTGCGGACAAGCCCGCCACACCAAAGTGGTAGGCCTCTGCATCACTAAGGGTCAAACTAGGCAGTTTGGTTTCTTCCACAAATTGGGCAAAGCTTTGGTCAAGCTCGGCGGTGGCGATGTTTGTGGCATCGGTCACTGTTGTCACCGAATTGACATTCACCCCCGCTTCTGCGTTGAAGTTCATGGTAATGCTTACCGTTTGTTCAGGATTAGTCACCACGACACGCGCATTATCATCAAGGGTCGTAATGCCACTGGACTCGGTATCCAAGTGAAGGCTTTGCATTTGGGAGACGATAAAGTTGTTGCCCGATACCGTACCACCATAGCTGACTACCTTGCCCGTCTCTTCAAAGTTCATCGTCGTGTCGGCAGAAATTGCAATACTGGTACCAGCGACCGCATTGCTTGCCGCACTCAACTTCAAGGTGCCTTGATTGTCGAATCCCAGCATTGAGCTCGACAGGACATTGTCGCCACTCAGCACCAAGGAAAGCGTTGCATTCTCCTTAATCGTAATCGAGCCTGCATTGATGCTTGACTGATGATCTAAGGGAGAGCTGAGTTCAAAAGAACCGCTTTCAATACTCAATGCACCACCGACTAACCCCTGAACAGCATCTTTAACGCGGATGCTACCAACCATGCTTACGCTACCCGAGGAGGAAAGCTCCAAATTTGTTCCATCAGCATAAATCGCAAAGGCACTCCCCGAAACACTTGTTGCAGAAATCAAGGTGCGATCACCAAAGTCGATGGCTTCTTGCGAAACGGTACGGATACCGAACGCACCGCCAGTGCTTTCGGCTATTGCCGTGATGGAGCCGCTAATTATCCCGATGCTGCTTCCTGATGCCAAGTAAAATCCATAAGCATTGCCTGTGGCCGAAGTGGCGGTAATGGTTGCATTCACGTCACCAATCTTACCTTCGTTATAAACAGCCTGCGACAAACCATAGGCATTGGCCGTAATGCTACCTGCTACCGAGCCAATGGAACCAGTAGCGGTGCCATCATTATCTTTATCACAGTGCAAAGCACGCACAACACCTGCGGTGGAGGTGGCGGTGATGTCTGCCTTGATGGCGGTAATGTCCCCAATGTTATAAATCGCCCTTGCATCACCTGTATTACTTGTTGCTTGCAGATTACCCGTGATCAAAGCAATCGTCCCTGGGTCGTTGCCCATATGTGCGTTCCAAACCGCAGTAGCTGTCTTATCGCCACTTTGCTCAACCGCAAAGCTGCCTGCAACCTCGCCTGTTGTACCAGTGTTGTAATAGCCAATAGCCGTACCAGAGCCACCTGTTGTCGCAATGATTGTGCCATCTACTTTATTAATGGTGCCGTACTCATTGCGTATCGCTTGGACACCACCTGTTTGCGACTGCACCGTGACCGAAGCGGTTTCAGTCATCATATTGAGGGTGTTACCACCTGTAAACTCATATTGGTCGTTCACTTTTTCAATCGAGCCTTCCAACTCGATACCGCGCACAGACGCCTCGGTGCTAGTGACCAAAACCGAACCCGAGAAGATATCGAGGGTTGAAGATGTATCTGTGTCACCTGGGGTAAAACCATCATTACCCTTCAAGCTATTGCCATCAATGTACAAACCAGCCGTGAAATCACTCTCTTGGCTATCCTCGTATGAGTAAGCACCGTTGTGGTCTACGATGATGCTGCCCGAAATTTCACCCACATAGCCACCATCGTCAATCGAGACACCGTGACTTCGACCATGAACATTGACCAGTTTAATCGTCCCAGCAATGACATCCATCGAGCCTCTGATGTAAAACCCATTTTGGGCTGTTGCAGCGGAATTCGAGGTCTGCGTCATCTGAATCACTCTATTGGCAGGCATTTCGTGTAGGGTCGCCTCGGGTTGAATATAGTAAGCATTAATGTTACCCTCATAAAAGCTGATTGTGATATTATAGTCCAGCTTAGGCCAATCCACACCCGTGTACAGATAGTTTTCATTTTTAAAGCCTTCATCCGTCGCGAACAGGGTGGAGTTGCCAACAGTCAGGACAAGAGCGGCCGCCACCAAGCTTCGACCAAGCATACGAGTAAGAGTAAGAGTAGTTTTCATAAAAAATCTTTAAACGTTTGATTCACTTCAAATCGTAGCATAATAATTCCTTATGGCAAGTAAAAAAATCACCTAAACGCATCAATATAAACTTTTTTGACAAAAAAAACACCTTCTTTTGAACAAATCCGTCTCTCAAAGACTCTATTCTTCATCAGCAAGCGATTTCCTAACACATGGGCGCTACTTGACATCAACACCTTACTTTACCACCTACCCTCATGCAAACTTCCTCCTCCAGCCTTGAATTGATTAGCCATTGCGAGCTAGCGCGAGCGTAGGGAAAGCATGACCACGCGTTCCACCCTTGACCGGAACAGCCCACCTTAACATCACGAAAACACGAGCCCTTCGGGGTGAACTGTAGGGTATCTCCCCCGCCCCATTTTGATTGCGCTAGTAGCACCTTATCCTTCGGGACAAAGGATAACTGTGCCCATTCACGACGCTGCATCAAATCGCCGCCTCACCCCTTTGTGGGGTGGGGCGGTCATTGGTCGATGGCATCCGCAATCCAGTTCCATCCCAAAACGCCTTGGCATCTTTGCGCCTAATCCCTCTCAAATTAATGTATCTTGTCTGTAGCAGCCTACTATCGCGATGCCCCATGGATAGCTGAAGAAGGGGCAAATTTTGATACATTTTCGCATGATAACTCGCAAAGCTATGTCGTAGTACATCGGGCACCCAAGTCATAAACCCAGCAGCTTGTCGCAGGTATTGCCACTTTTTCTTCCATTGCTCGGGGCAGATACTCCCAAGACCTCGCTCTTTTCTTAGGAGTCGCATCAGGCATCGACTTAAAGGGATTTGACGGTACCCACCCGTTTTCGTGTGGCGCGGCGCCATGTAGAGCACCTGTTCCTCCCAATCAAGGTCCTCCCAGCAAATCCTTGTAACCTCCTCTGGGCGAACGCCTGCATAAAGCATAAGCCCTAGTGCGGGCAAGCAGGAACGATGGGTAGGATGCTGAGCAGTCTTTAACAGCGACGCGATTTCATCCAAACTTAAAGGTTGAATCTCCCGCTCTTGAACGCTGGGAATGTCTACCCTTTTAACAGGATTGTGGTCACAGAAACCATGTTTAAATGCGGTGGAATAAACACCCGAAAGATTGGCGCGGGCTTTGATAAAGCGAGAAGGTGAATGAGCATAAGCTTTCTGCAAAATCCGAGTCCAATCCCTGCTGCTAATGAGCCTGATGGACTTATCCGCCAATCCCTCTTCGCTCTGCATCAGCGCACGCATGGTTTGCCGAATATCTTGCAGCGTTCTCGGTGATCGATTGGCTTTGCATTGCAGCGTCAAATCCACGGCAGCTTGGAAACTGATGGAGCGTTCCGATTCTATCAGTGCGGTACTACCCAATTGAATGACTTGGCGAACGCGTGACCACGACCATTCGTTGTTCAGAGCCTCGGCGAGCGCGATGCATACTCTGGCAGAATCCGTAAGTGATAACCCCACGAGACCCAAAAGATTAATAGCTGTCTTACGATCACAGGAATCGCCTATTGCGCCTTTGAAATGCGCAGTCAAGGTAATTAATTGTTTTTCTTTCTTTTTTTTCATAAATCTGTCAAAAAAACAGTAGAACATACAAACATGAATTATCAAAACAACTTAATTAAGAGTGATTATCAAGCTAGCAGTGAAGCTGCGCATTTCAAATGAGGCATTATTTGATAGAAGCTTAATTCTACGATAATTTATATTAAGTATATTTCATCATATTCTTAATATCAAAAGGAAAAAGGGAAAGCAATTTTTTCTATAGCTTTGCGTGGTGCCCCCCCCTGTCACCACACACCCAACACCCAACAGCAAAAAACACACTTTACCGATTCATCACCATTTCCCGTTATGAAACTACATATCCCCGTCAAACTTCTCTCTGCATTGCTTGCCTGTGTCCTATTGAGCCCGCCATCAAGCGCTACGACACTCGTTGCTGTTCCAAATCAGCAATCAAGTGCAGCCATCGCAAGCGCACAAGTCACCTTATCAACTCCTTGCTTAGGGGATGATTCTTGCTACCGATTGCGTGTACTCCAAGCGGGTGATAGCACAGCGGGCATCATCAGTGTGAACAAATACCTTTATTATCAAGATAGCGACAGCTTGGCGATTCAAAGCTACGCACTCGATTTCCAGTATTTGGGTAGCAGCACGGGCACAAGTGGACAGTTGAGTCTGGATACCCTCAATGGCCCAATCAATATCACGGTCAATCGCAATTTGGGTGATGACCAACGCGAAATAAGCAGCACCAATGCCACGGTAAGTCGTGATTTCATCGGCATTAGCTATTCAAATACCCAAGATGTCAATGGGGGAGCGTTCTTAAACAACAGCAATCGTGCGCTCATTGAGGGGGATTTTATCAACAATTCGCTTTCTGCTAACTCGGGTACGAATCGAGGCGGTGGTTTATGCAATTATAACAACAAGCAAATTCAAGAGCTCGTCGCGCATTTTGTTGGCAATTCGGTTGTATCAGCCGCCTCCACCTATGGTGGGGGTCTGGCTAATCTTGGCGTGATTGATTCCATCAATGGTGATTTTATCGCCAATCGTCTTAACTCCCAAAGTGCAGAGAATGCCGCCTCGGGTGGTGCTCTTTACAATAGTGGAGACATTGGCACGATTCAGGGGGATTTTATCAGCAATGACATCACCTCGACCCACTCTGTGGCGGGCGGTGCCATCTTCCTTGCTCAATACGGCACCATTGGGCGTATTACTGGTGATTTTTCAGCTAACATCATCCAATCAAGCAATGGATATGCTTATGGTGGGGCGATTGCAGCTTACGCCACGAGTGATTCCATTCAAGCGATTGAGGGCGATTTTAGCCATAACACAGCATCCTCTACCACGGGGGATGCCAAAGGTGGGGCCATCTTCTTTCAAAGTGGTCTCATCAAGAGCACCTCAATTTCTGGACATTTTGTGTTTAACACGGCACAAAGTGTTACAGGGCAATCCTATGGTGGGGCGGTGTATAACGACGGCTGCCTGAGTTTGATTGATTCTTCCTTCTTCAACAACACGGCTGGTGCGGGTGGTGCAGTGTACAATGCGACAGCTGGGATTCTCAACATCATTGCAGAGGATAGCGATAGCGTTTTCTCCCACAACACGGCTGGGTCGGGCGATGGCAGTGACGGCATCTATAATGCATCGGGTGGCGTAATCAACTTACTGGCTGCTAATAATCAAAGCATCACCTTAAATGACAAGATCTACAACGAAGGACAAATCTCAATCGGTGCGACCGCTTATCAGGGGGAAATCTTGCTCAACAGCCGCTTGAGCCAAGCATCGAACGGCAGCTTGATTCTCAACCAAGGCACACTGCGCCTTGGCTCAGCGGCGGACGTGAGCAGCTGTGCGATGAGGGGCAATGGTGGACATTTGAGCCTGCAAAATGATGCGCTGGGCACGCAGCAGTTCCAATCGCTGACACTGGCGGGGGAGATGACTCTGGGGATTGACTTGCAATTTAGCACTAAAACGGCAGATATTTTAGATACGCTCAGCCTTAACACCAGCGGGGGAAGCATTGCGATTCAGGAGCTAAGCCTCATGGATGCCATGACGGATACTCGCGTTATCATTCAGGTGGCGAATGACAACTTGAAGGATGTGATGAAGATTGCTGATACCATGAACATCATCGCGTCTCAGGGCGATAGCACCGATTATAGCATCTTTGACATCACCTACAATGCTGCGGATGGCACCATTAGCTTTGCCTTCAACGATGTTGAAGCGGGTATCACGGCTGACATCGCTAACAAAGAACTCGTCTTGAGCGATGACACCGTCCTTTCGGGCAAGGACTTGACGATGGGCGGTGATGAACTGACCATCACAGCTCAGTGCAAGCGACTGGACAGCAATGGCGGTCTATTGACGATTACCGCTAACCAAGACCTGATTCTCAACGGAATGAAGGAGTGGCAAGGCGATATTGATAACAGCGGAACAATTCAGGCAAATCTAGGTGCCTGCCAAAGCATGGTATTTGATGGCAGCATCCTTGGTGATGGCCTTGTTGCGGTGGCAGGGACTGGCTCGGTTACCTTTACTGATACGGTGGAGGGGGATTTGTCCCTATCCGCTGATACCAGCCTCAAGGGGGCTCTTGATGTCGATGGCGAGCTTCGCCTCGACGGTGCGCTAAACATCGTCGGTCCTGCGAGTGAAGGACCCTTTGTGAGTGTTGGCTCCATCAACAGCTCGACAGCACCATTGGATATCAAGCTTGATGACGAATTCCTCTCCAGCATCCCCTTTGGGGCGGATGACTCCTACGAACTGCTGCAGAGTGACACAGGCATCACAAGTGCCGTAACCGTCGGTGGTGGCAGCAGCTTTGTCATTGACAATGTGGGATTAGTCGATGTTGATTTAGCCGCCAATGGTACAAGCATCGCATTAAATTTGGTTGATTCCAGCAACTTCTGGATGAGTACAGATGGCACGTGGAACACAGGTGGTCATGATGACTGGGTCAAGGATGTCCCCAGCAGCACTGATGTGGCTAGCTTTACAGGTCAGGGAACAAGCGATGTAAACTTGACTGATGCGCAAAATGTCAAGACAATCGTCGTTGATAGTGAAAACAAGGACTATCGCTTCGATGGGGCTCAACTCTCTGCGGACGATATGCACCTTGTTGCTGGTGCCGTCAGTCTGAACAATGTGGTCATCGTCGACCATCTGCTTGACATCAAAGACAAAGCCGCCTTGAGCGTTGGTGCGACTGGCAAGTTGACGACAGACACACTCAGCATCAGCAGCGATTTCCAAGCAGGGGTCAGTGGCTTTGACAATCAAGGCAGCACCACGGTTAAAGGAGACTTGAATGCCCAAGGCGTCAGCCTGAACAATGATGGCACCTTGATTGTTCATGATGGTCACGTGGGTAACATCACTGGCACAGGTAAATTGCAGCTGAGTGGCACCTTGAGCATGGACAGTGATTACAGCCTATCCGAGCAAAGCTACGCCAGCACAGGCTGCTTGGATTTGGGTACTCATACAGCAAGCATCAATGATAGGCTCACATCGGGCGGCTCGCTGGTTGCCGATAGCGTCATTGTCACCGCCAACGCGGGAGGTGTCTTTGACTCCATCACAACAAATTATTTGGAGCTGACCGACTTGAGCACCACGCAACACAGCCTTACACTCAATGACGCACTATCAACGACCACGCAGCCAATCACACTGCATTTAGCAGACTTGACGACAGCGACTCCAGATGGAGAATACTTACTCATCAAGTCCGGTAACCGAACAGGTTTTTCAAGCGACTCCTTCAGCCTCAGTTCAACAAACGCGGCACTGGTTACCGATTTGCTCATGAACAGCGGAATAGATGTATATTTTGATACCGATGACGGCAATCTGAATCTTGTTGTTTCCTCCGACCCAAACAACCCCAACGCACCGCGCTACATCTGGGATACGAAGAACGATTTCGCAAACTCCTCCAAATTACCTGGTGTCGAGTTTGGCCCCCTTGTCGATGCCCAGAACAACATCACCCATTACAACATCCTGGACTTTGTGGATGAGGTGCACGTGACAGAAGACCAAGATATCAAGCTGACGCAGCTCGTCGCGAATGATGCCGATGGTCTCCGTATCTCCAACCTGCAAGGTCTGTCCACCGCAGAGCTTCGTCTGATTGGTGATGACAACGACATCGTGAGCCTCTTTAACAATCAGAGCACCGAGGCGAAGAATACCTTGAGCGCCAGCAAAACAGAACTCATCGTGGACAATGATGGACGTTCCACCTTGTCGCTGGCAGAATTGGACTTGCAGGATGCGCAGTTACAGGTTCTCGCTGGGGCAGCTTTCACCGTCAATCGACTGCTAGGTGATCATCATTCTAGCATCCAAGGTCAAATCTGCATTGATGGCGACGGCGCCGCCGAATCCAGCTACAGTGGCTCTTACCATCAGGCAGAAGTCTGGGTCAAGGGCGGGACTGCCAACTTTGACCTAGGCGTCAATGGTGGCGCGGAATTGGACTTGAGCGCGACTCAAGGGGCACAGATCACACTAGCCCAGACGCAACATCAATCAATCAAGGCATTTAACATTAATGATGGTGCTAGCCTTAGCTTCACCCATGTGGGTAGCGATGCGCTAAACTTGCTCCAAGACTCAAGCGTCACGAAAGCGAGCATCAACATCTTGCTTGATGGCGCACCATGGAATGAAAGGTATTGCGTTCTTGATGGGGCCAAACTCAGCCTCAATGAGGTGACAATCAATCTAAGCAGTAGCAGCACCACGATGGACATCTCCGCCATCAAGGACTTGCCCACGGTCGAGCTGGTCGAGTTGACTAACAATGCCGCATCTGATGATGCCGACGTGAGCGTAAGCTTAAGCAGCATCTACGACAAGTACTTCACCAACGCCAAGTACGTTGATGGCGTGATTGTGGCCTCTCTTCGACGTGATAGTTACAGCGATCAGGCACTGACACCTAATGGTCAAGCAGGCTTAGATACGATGGGTGATATCCTCATCGATATCAATCCGCAACACCCAGCTAATCGAGACGACAACAAGGACCTCGCCCAGATTTTAGATGACCTAGACACCTACAAGCAGCAAGGAGACAAACTTTCAGCTGACCGACTTGGGGCAGCCATCGCGGGGGCGGGTGTAGCATCCATCGGCTCGGCAACACTCGCTGACATTGAACGCCAGTTACGCTCCATGCGCAATCGCAATAACTTTTCCGAACTTTGCTACCAAAACATAGAATATCTTGCCCCTCGTGGTTTTTGGATAGCCGCCGAAGGCGCAAACAGCTCCTTGGACGATGATCGTACATCGGCTGGTCACAGCTTCACCAGCTGGGGTGGTAGCATCGGCTACGATGCCCAAACCAACGCTGCATGGCGTGTCGGTGGTGCCCTCACCGCTATTGTTGGAGACCTGAGTTCTCACGCAGCGGATGAAGCAGACGGAACCCTGAAAAACTACTACGCGAGTCTTTACGCCAACAAGAAGGTCAGGAACTGGACGCACAGCTTTGTCGCAAGCATCGGCATGATGGAATCAGAACTCGACCGAAACATCACCACAAGTACAGGCAAGATTTCGACTGGCGGGGATACGGATGGTTTCAATCTTGCCCTGAGCTACCAGCTAGGCTACAAATACTACCTTTCCGAATACAAATGCTCGACCATTCAACCCTTGGTTGGTATCTCCATGGTTCATAGCTCCATTGGTGGCTATACGGAAAAAGGTAGTGATGCATCCTTAGAATTGGGCAAGCAAAGCACCACCTACGTCACCTTCAGCGGTGGTGCCCAGTGGGATGCGCTTGGTGGGGAACACTTCATCAACCGCAAAACACGCTACACCGCCCACGTCTTGCTCAATATTGATGCGGGCAAGCGTCAGTCAGAGCTTGAGGCGAATTTACTCCGAGGCAATCAAGAGAAATTCACCATCAAAGGGGCTGATGTGGGTCAGGTAGGCGTTGAATTAGGCACAGGCATCTCCATCCCAGTTTCCCCGCGTGGCAACATCTTTGCTGATTTGAGTTATGAATTCAGAACCGGCATGAACGACTGCTCGGCAACGCTTGGTTATCGCTTTAGTTTCTAATTCTTTTTTATTGATAGCAACAATCGCCCCCTATCCTTCGGGACAAGAGATTCGGGACGCTGCATCAAATCGCCGCCTCACCCCTTTGTGGGGGTGGGGCGGTCATTTTGATTGCCTGTGACCAGCCGACATGGTAGCATGCTAGCGTGCACGTGATAGCCGAGCAAGAACAAGAACTGTTAACACTTTTTGGTAAAAAAAAGTGGCGCAAGGGGCAGCGAGAGCTGGTCGAGTGGGCCATGCAAGGACAGGCCTGCTTGGGTGTGCTGCCGACGGGGCATGGCAAAAGCCTTAGCTTTCAAGTGGCGGCACTGATGATGGGGGGGTGCAGTGTGGTGATTTCCCCCCTCATCGCGCTGATGCAAGACCAAGTGGCGGTCTTACAGGGCTTGGGCATTGCGGCAGCGCGCTTCGACTCCAGCCTTGGTTTAGAGGAGCGCGAGCAAGTGCTGCACCGCCTGCGCGCAGGGGAAGTGCGACTGCTCTACCTCGCCCCAGAATCCATGGACAAAGCCGAATTACTCTCCATTTTGCAAGAGATTGAGCTGGGGCTCTTTGTCGTGGATGAAGCTCATTGCGTCTCTGCTTGGGGGCATAGTTTTAGACCCGATTACCTCAAACTTCCCGCATGGGCGGCGCGCCTGCCCTTCAAGTCGCTCATGGCGCTGACTGCAACCGCGACCCCACGCGTCCGCACGGATTTGCAGCAAGCCTTCGGCATTGATGAGCAGCATTGCGTGGTGCTGCCACCCTATCGCGATAACATTGAACGCCACATCCAAATCAGCAGCGATAAATTGGCGGACTTAAAGCAATTTTTAGCCCAGCCCCAACACCGCCCCGCCATCATCTACGCCCGCAGCCGCAAGAATGTCGAGGAGCTCGCCGCCCAACTCAGCACGCCAGAACAACCCGTCCCCTGCTACCACGCGGGGCAACACGCCGAGACACGCGCTGCCACACAACAGCAATTTTTAAATAATGACATCCAAGTCCTCGTCGCCACCATCGCTTTTGGCATGGGGATTGACAAGCCCGATGTGCGCAGCGTCATTCACTACCACGCCCCCAACTCGCCCGAAGCCTACGTGCAAGAATCGGGGCGCGCGGGGCGCGATGGTCAACCATCGCGCAGCCTTCTGCTCTTGGATGCGCAGGATGACATAGCCATCCGCAACCGCATCTGGGCGGAAGAACCAGATGCCGAAGGAATCGCGCGCTGCGTCCGCTGGCTCGTTCCACCAACTT
>JAWXTZ010000030.1:7732-18907 GCA_044433085.1 Akkermansia sp. | reverse complement strand
GCCAAGCATCGTGCCACGCGCCAGTTGATTCGGCACCGCCTCACGGCGCCTCACCCCTTCGGGGCACGTCGCTTCGCTCCTGTCCAATCTGCCTTACACCGTCGGCAGCTTTGGTGACCTCCCCCACCTTCGGGCGATAGCCCGCTAACTTCTACCGTCGCAAACGCGTTAGCGCACCACTGACGCTACAATTTAAGCGACACTAAACAACCCAGCCATGAATGGCAACAATGCAAAACCTAGCGTCGCTCGCTAAGCACCTTACGGCAATCCGCAGGATTAGGCATCAAGTAAGGGAAGAGCGAAACATAGGTAGAGCTATACTCCTCCGACGGGCTAAACAGGAAACCAGGTTTAGCATCGCGCAGCTGATAAGAACTCGCCTGAAAGACCGGCAAGACCTGATTACTATTAGGCTCATAAGCCTTTGCGTCCAAATACTTACCCGTGATAACATACTCCACATTAGCATCCGACCCAAAAGTCGCATGAGCAAGGGGTGGCTCCAAGCCACGATCGGGGCAAGCAGCCTTATGTTCATCCATGATGACCAACTGAGCCGTACTCCAACTCTGACCGGGGCGGCGCAAATAGCCCCAAAAGCGAGTTGTAGGAACATAATAACGACGACCAATAAAATAATCGCCAGCAGGCTCCTGAGCAATAGCCTGCTCACGCAGAGCAATCTCCTCGCAATCGGAGCGAAAACTGTGACACTGGGTCAGCAGCAGCACCGAACCAAAGGCAACAAAGGCAGAAAAGAAACGACACAAAGACATAAACGAGAAGACCATCATACGCTGCCACAAAGCACAGTGCAAGCCTGTAGACCGACAGCGACCAACAAGAAAGAAAGCAAAAAGCCACCACGCCCAGAAAAAATCAAGTCACCACATCAAAAAAAACTTGTCAAATCCGCCCACATATGGTTTAATCCCCCTGCTACAAAAAAGCAATGCGCACGTGGCGGAATTGGTAGACGCGCTAGTTTCAGGTTCTAGTGAGTAACTTCGTGAAGGTTCGAGTCCTTTCGTGCGTATCAAATTAACGGCTTAATTCTCAATGAATTAAGCCGTTTTCTTTTGGGTGTTTTTGAGCGTTCGCTAATCTGAACCCATATGCTCGACGCTGAATTAGCTTCATTTTCCGATGAAACCCTTCCGTAATTGGGTTATTAGGGTATTAGTCTATGGGGCTTTAGTCGGGGGTTCTATATTACTCTGGCGTTTTGACTCGACTGGGATGATGGGGGGCATGAGCAGTGAGCTTGGGCGCATTTCGCGCTGTAGTTTTTCTTGCCAGAGGTCGCGGGTTGTTTCAAACATGTCGCAGCGGACGAGGTTGGTGGCGATGCTGCAGGCTTCTGCCGCGCGGGTGGTGCTGGATTGGGTGGCGTAGCTGCCTCGGCCTGTCCATTGCTGGCGGAGGCTTTCTTCCAGTTGGTTGGCGCGCTGTAGGGCGTTTTGCGCGGCGGTGGCATTTTGCTCGTGGTGGTAAAGGCGGGCTTCTAGTGTTTCGTAGAGGCAGCGGGTGTAGTCGCTGTAGCCAGCGAAGCTGCTGTCTCGCTTGCCGCTGTTAGCTTTGGTGAGCAGTTGCTTGTGTTGCTTGTGGCTTCGTTTTTCACCGCTGGCAATGAGCAGACGTAGGGCTAGGGTTTTGAGCTCCCAATGATAAAGAATTTCGGCTAGGGTGGCGGGCTGTCCTGCGTATTTGGCGCTGATGGGGAGCCGCCTTTGCAGGGTGTCCTGAAGTAGCTTTTGGCTTTGTTGCTCTTGCCCCATTTGATGGAGTAGGGTGATGCGGTAGAGGCGGGCGCGTACCCATGGGGAGTTTTCTCGCCAGTGGAGGTCATGGCGGCCTTGCCATGCGCTGGCTCGTTGCTCGGCTGCGGCCAGTTGCTGTTCGGCGGCGGCCAGTTGCCCGCTGCGGGCGAGTAGGTGGGCGTGCAGCAGGGCGGCCATGGGTTCTGTCGGTAGCATGTCAGCGGCTTGTTGAGCTGCTGCTAGGGCTTGGGGACTGACTTGAGGGGCGTTTTCTTCAACCAGCGCGCGGGCGAGTTGGGCGAGGGCTTTGTCTGGCGAGCGTGCTAGTAGTTCGTCTGCTAGTTGGATGGCGCGTTGCTGGGGGGCGGTGGGTGTGCCATCTTCGTTGTAGCCTTCATGCAGCAGTTGGATGGCCCAGAGGGTCAGCCCGATATCGGCGCGGTATTGCTGCGCGTATTGGGCAAATGCGTCGGCTGATGCTGCTTGTTGCCCCGTGAGTAGTAGGGAGAAGGCGTTGAGGTAGCGTTCTTCCTGCGGGGTGATGGGAGTGTCGAGGGTGAGGCTGGCAAGGTGCTGGCGGGATTGGGCTTCTAGCTCTCCTTGGGTTTTATTTTGACCTAGCCCGATGTTGGAGAGAATGAGCCCAACGTGGGCTAGCGGGCTGTTGAGGCCGCCTGCGATGCATTGCTCAAATGCTGTGCGCGCGGCCTCTTGGTGCCCGAGAAGCAGGCTTTGATAGGCAGCGTTGAAGCGGGCTTGCTGGGCGGGTTCTCCATCGCTGAGGGTGATGTGGATGTCGCTTGGCGATAATGGGGTGTTAGCGTGTGCTTCGCACGGTGATAGGGCGAGGAGGCTGAGGGCGATGCAGAGGTGCTTGGTCATGGCTGGGGTTTGCGGGGGATGACGGTTTGCGCTTCGCGTTTGCGACGGTGGATAAGTGCGCGCTTCGCGCGGGGATTGGGGGGGTCGCCAAACTTGGCGGGTGGCACCATGCAGCCTGTGCCACTCGTGCCTTTGCTAAGTTCTGGTGAGGGAAAGTTTGGCGACTGGCTCCGCCAGCTCTGCCGAGGGCTTGGGCGTTGCCCAAACCCACTGGGCTTTGCCCAGACCCAGCAGGGCGCTGCCCTGCACCCGCTGGGAGCTGCCGCTCCCAGACCCGGCTCGGGCTTCGCCTTTTGATTGCTCGCTCTTTCCGCTTACATGCGGTCGGGCATCTGAATGCCAAACAGACCCATGCCTTGCTTCAGCACACGTGCCGTCAGCTCGCAAAGCGCCAAGCGCGATGCGCGTACATCACCCTCGCTTCGCAGCACGGGGCATGCTTCATAAAAACTGTGGAAGGCACGTGCCAACTCGTAGAGGTAGGCAGCCAAGAGGTTAGGGCGGCAATCATCCAAGGTCGCTGGTACGGTTTCGCTGTAACGCACCAGTAAACGAGCCAGATTGATTTCTGCATCAGCTTCCAACGCAATGGGGCTTTCAGCTGATACGACAGCATCTGGCGCCTTGCGGAAGATGGAACGCACGCGAACGTAGGAATTTTGCAGGTAGGGAGCCGTGTCACCCGAGAGCGAAAGCATGCGATCCCAGTCAAAGACATAGTCGCTGAGGCGATTTTGAGAAAGCTCTGCAAATTTAATGGCACCCAAACCAACAATTTGAGCAACCTTCGCTTGTTCGTCTGCTGGCATGTCAGGGCTCTTTTCAGCCACAACTTGGCTCGCGCGAGAGACAGCCTCATCAATCACATCCTGCAAACTAACCGTATCGCCCGAGCGGGTTTTGAAAGGTTTTTTGTCTTTGCCCAAGATGGAGCCAAAGCCAATGTGGCGGAAGTCACCCGTGATACCACGCATGCGTTGCACATCAAAAATTTGCTTAAAGTGTTTATCTTGAGGAATACCGACAACATACCAAATAGCATCAGCATTGAAATGCTCCGTGCGGTAGTCGAGGGTGGCCAAGTCGGTGGTGGCGTACAGGAAGCCGCCGTCGGCCTTGCGGATGATGGCGGGGACGGGCTGCCATTCACCATCTTTGGAGACGAGTAGCGGGTCATTTTTAGGCTCATGGAAACCATCGGAGAAAACGCAGATGGCACCATCACTCTCGCGGGCAATACCTTGGGCAATGAGTTTGTCGACGAGTGGGGCAAGGGCATCATTGTAGGCACTTTCACCCAACCAGTGGTCGAAAGTCACGTCCAGTTGGTCGTAGATGTACTCCAGACCACGCTTGGTGACCTCGATGCAGCGCTCCCAAATGGCAAGATTTTCGGCATCACCTGCTTGCAAATTGACCAGCTCCACCTTGCAAGTATCGAGGAGGGATGGGTCAGCCTTGCAGCGGGCATTGACTTCTTTATAGACCTTGAGGAGTTCATCGATGGGGTTCTTAGCGAGCTCATCGTGATTGAGGAGATTCTTCCAACCCCAAATAATCATACCGAACTGAGTACCCCAGTCACCGATGTGATTGTCCGTGATGACCTTGTGACCCATGAAACGAGCGAGACGGGAGAGAGAATCGCCGATAATCGTCGAACGGATATGGCCCACATGCATCGGCTTGGCGACATTGGGGGCGGAAAAATCGATGACAATGGATTTGGGATTGCTTACCTTTTCGACACCGAGACGATCATCGGAAAGCATCGATTGAAGGCGGGAAGCGAAGAAAGATGGTTTGATACGGAAATTGAGGAAACCGGGACCAGCGACAGTTGGGGTAGCGAGATTGGAATCGCCGAACGCCTCGACGAGGGCATTGGCGAGATCGCGGGGATTACGACCGACGCGTTTGGAGAGAACCATGGCGAGATTACTTTGATAATCACCGAAGCGGAGGTCATTGGAGGGAGTGACAGCTGGGGTGAAATCGCTGGGTTTATCGGAACCGAGGACGAGATCGAGGGCAGTGGTGAGTTGCTGAAGGAGGAGGGATGGGATGGTCATGTACGGGGAGGATTATAAACGATAAAAAGCGCAGCAGCAAACAAAAAAAGCGGCAAATAAAACGGCAAATAAAGCGTAGCAGCAAAGGGCGAAGCCAAAGCCGGGTCTGGGTACGGCAGTACCCAGTGGAGTCCAGAGGCGAAGCCTTTGGTGGGGTGTGGGGTGAAACCCCACTGGGGTCAAGGGGCAAAGCCCCTGCTGCCAGAGGCAGCGGAATTTGCGAAGCAAATCCGCAGTCGCCCAACTTACCCTCACCAGAACTTAGCAAAGGCACGAGTGGCCATGGTTGCACCAAGCCACCCGCCAAGTTGGGCGACCCCCCCTTCCCCGCGCGAAGCGCGCACTATTCTCCGTTGAAGGCGCGACAGCGGGCAGAAAAATTGGCTTCTGTTTTTACGCTTTGCGCTTGCTACACATAATTGCGGCTGAGCAATTATGAGACTGGAGCCCCCGAGACACTTCTCGGGGAATAGCGGAAGGAAGACAAGTGCGACCTTCGCCCGAAGGAAGGAGGGGGTGCCCCTCACTTTCGTTGTCTCACATTGCAGTGCAATGTGTCCTGCACTAGGCTCTGCTCTGGCTTCGCCCACTGCTACAAGCCTCACTTTTTTGTTCCACATGGAACACTTCACACCACCCGAATCGGAAATGGCGGATGCAACATACACATCGCTCGCAGCTCCACCTTCGGCACCTCCAACTGCAAACAATTCCATGCCACCATACGCAATCGACAATTCACAAACCCCAAAGCCTGATACGAAGCCTCCACCGCACGAATATCCATCAAATCCTTCTCTGTTATCGCAATATCACAAGCAAACCTCGACAGCAGGCAAGAGTCCACCGCCCCACGACAAAAGGACTCATCAAGACCATAAATACGACCCTCCTGACGGATATCATCCAAATTCATCCCCTGATTTTTAAAAGGGCTGATAATATGAAACTCCCTCCGCGCACGTTCATTATCTTGCGCTTCGTATGACTCCAACCCAAGGGGTTCCGAATGCGAGGCATCAAGCAAATGGGTAACACTATGCACCTTTGCAACATCCTTCAATTGACTATAAATAAAAGCCTTATAACGATAAAAACGCAAGGTGCGCTCCTGCAACATCTGGTAGGGCATGGAGAGAAAATCACAGTTAATCACCACATACTGCAAACCAAGATGCGCCGCTAATTGCGCACAGCGTTCGCGAGCACCCTGTGGCATAAAAGGAGTTTCGACCGAGACAGCAAGAACATTTTTAGGGCCAAGAATCTTTTGAGCAATCGCAGCAAGTACACAGCTACTCATACCAGCACTGAGACAGATAGCAACACGACCATAAGATTGGATTTCTTGACAGAGGGGAAAATTCATGATATCGCAACTTTATCAGAAATAATGCCAGCCGCCAAGAAAATAACCAAGGCGCTTAGTCGCTTCGCTTCGCTCAGCTCCAATGGGGAATTGGGAATTGGGAATTGGGAATTAAAAGTTAGCGGGGCTATCGCCCCGTGGGTAGATGCAAAGCCTTTTTCTCCCGGTTATTTATCAGACGGCTATTTGTGATTGAACAGCCGTTCTTTTTTTGCAAAGCCGTAGCCACCCAATATTCGGTTCCGCACTTGCTTTGCTTCCCCGCCCGATAGGGCGCTCTATTTTAATTCCCAATTCCCAATTTCCAATTCCCCATTGGAGCGAAGCGCGCAGCGCGAAGCGACTTGACCCCCCTACCCCATTCTGCTACAATATCTCCAATGAAGTTTCCCACCCTCACCGCCACCCTTTTACCCCTCTGCCTCCTCGCCTCGTGCGCGACCATGCAGACCCATAAAAATGTGCGGCTCTCTGGCATCCACTTCAAAGGCCAAGCCATCCATCAACCCAATCAGGTCTTCCTATCCCAAGGCCAATGGTATCTCCCAGCCTCCCCTACCCGCCTCGAAAAACATTTCCCATCCGTCGATGATCCCATCTTCTTTGGACAAGAGGAACCCACCTTCTCCCCAACGGAAACTTGTTATCTAGCCAAATGCTACCTGCCCATCTCCGCTGGTACAGCCAAGATACTCCAAGACCCCCAAGGCTACGCTTCGCTTCCCGTCCTTCAAAAGGAAATTGAAAAACGCCTCGCTGCCTCCCCCTCGCATTCTCTTATCAAGGATTCCCTCCCCCATTCTCAGTCCTTCCCCGTCCGCGCTCAATTCGAGCCATCGACCTCCCCAAGCATCATCACCGATGGTAAAATGAGCCACCAACCTGGTGTCGCAAATCAGTTCCTCGCAGGTCTCGATTTGGTCTTTATCGATGTCCCCGGCACCCTGATTTATAACATCGCCATCCCCTTCATGGCACCGGTCTATTTCTTCAAAAATATCATCAATGACTTTGATAAAGACCCTTTCGACCAATAACTTAAATAGCTTATTCACACCCCTTTGTCAATAAGCTGTGAATAGTCTGTGTTTAAATTATGAACAACTCACTATTCGCACGGAACGAAGTCTTATCCACAGACTTATTCAGACAAAAATATCAACACAAGTAAACTATCAATCAAACCCTTAGATTACTTATTCACCTTATTAACAGCCTATATGATGATGACTATTTATATAATATAATATCTATCATCTAAAAAGGCATCAATGAAAGACCCCGCATCGACATGCTCACCCAGCCTTCAGCCGAGGACCATCATTGGATGCTTCTCGCCCTCGAACAAGCCCAACTGGGACTTGGCCTCACCAGCCCCAATCCACCCGTTGGCGCCGTCATTGTTCAAAACATGGCAGATGGCAGCCAGCGCATGCTAGCTGCCGACTACCACCCCCGCGCTGGTGAGTTGCATGCCGAGCGCCGAGCCATCATGCAAGCGCGCGAGAAGGGGCATTCTGAAGCCTTAAAGGGCGCTTGCATCTACGTGACCTTAGAGCCCTGCTCCAGCTGGGGGAAAACACCCCCCTGCACCGATGCTATCATTGAAGCAGGCATCACCCGCGTGGTCTATGCCTGCGTTGACCCTGATTTGCGCCACAGAGGGCGTGCAGACGCTTTGTTGAGGGCGGCTGGTATCATTGTCCTCTCAGGCGTGTGCGAGGCTGCCTGTGGGGCTTTATTGCGCCCCTGGGCCTATGCCGTGACCCATAAGCGCCCCTGGCTTGTGGCGAAGGTGGCGACGAGTCTTGATGCTCGTTTGAGCCGAAAAGAGACCCCTTGGTTGAGTGGTGAAGAGAGCTTACGCTATGCTCATCAACTGCGTGCGCAAAGTGATGCCATCCTCATTGGGGGCGGGACATTACGAAATGACAACCCATCCTTAACCATTCGTAAGCCCCTGCAAGCCCTTGACGAGCGCAAGGTTCAGCCCTGGCGTGTGGTCGTCACGCGTGACAAACAAAAGTTGATGGACGAAGCCGGCACCGCCCAATTCTTCTGCGATGAACACCGCGAACGCAGCTTGGTCTTTTCCGCCGTCAATGACTGGGTTGAAGACTTACTGAAACCGTTATATGCTGACTATCAAGTCGTTCAGTTAATGTTAGAGTGCGGTGGAAGCCTCCTACAAGAGCTCTTACAGGCGGGAGTCGTCAACGAATGGGTGCAAATTGTCACACCATACTTGGCTGGTGGCCCCCATCACTTGATTGCTGGCAGCAGCTATTTGCCCCAAGAATTCCGCCTCGTGCATCAGGAAGTGACGAACATGGGCTCGGATATGATTATTCGGGGACTGGTGGAGTAAGCCCCCTGCCCTGCCCCACGTGAAAACCCGCGTACTTGTCCAAAAGGATAGCTGGGTGGTAGCTTAGCTTGCTGCGCCTCAAGCCTTCAATGCCAAGATCCTCCTCTCGGTTGATGTAAATCGCCTTAATGGATTGTGCTAAGCTATTTACTAGTAAAGGATAAGCATCTCGGTAATCCGGGTGGCATTTTTCATAATGAACATCTACTAGCTCGCTGCTGCTGTGTGATGCCACGGAAAACCCACAAGCTTGACCATCGATTCGTAGGATGATTCCGAAGAGCCCTAGCTCTCGCCAATAACGCAGCGCTTTTCGTAGGCTCGCAAACTCCCCATGCCTTGCCTGACCTAGGATGGTCGGCTTGCTCAACAAAGCCCCCTGCTCTCTTTGCTCGTCTTGCCACGCTTGGGCGATGCGTAAGATATCAAAAAAATGCCCTCGCTGAATCGACTCAATGTTCCATGTGGAACTATTTTCCTCTAAATAGCGCAGGAATCTCATCAGCCGATTCCGTTTTTTGCGCAGACTTGCTCCCTTGAACTGGGATAATGATTCGCAAGAATAAATATAATCTGTATCTTCACGATGCTTAGAAAAGATGTATTGCTTGGGCCTCAATTGTTTCAGAAGCTCACATTGTTCCTTGCTCATCAGGCAATAGTTGACTTTTCTTCCGCGCTCGATGGCATCATATTCAATCCTATTCAAGGCATCGTGCACCTCCTTTTTATCCTTGCTTAATGGGAAACCATAGCCGCAAAATCGTGCGTTATCGTCATAATGGCGGTAGAGTACCTGTGATTCGTAGGCGATTTGCGTGCTGTACTGCCCTTGGAGTAGAAAGAGATTGGCATAGTTTAAATCATTCCCTCGCCAATCTGATAAGCCATGTTTGAAGAAGTTCTGCAAGCTAGATATATCTCGTAATCGTGGTGGGTGGAATGGTAGGGTGCTCATGACATATCCTATTCTTAAACCTATCAAGAGCGAATGCAAGGAATACACATAACTGTTTTTTGGGGTAAAATGTTCCACATGGAACGTTTTTCTACAAAATGTTTCTTGGGTACGCACTTGGGAAAGTTTGTGAAATTTGTTCCATGTGGAACAAATTTATGTTTCTTATCCTTGACTATGCGGCTGATGTTGATTACCATGATTAGGTATGGATACGGCTGCAAAAGTGGAGTTATATTATTGGATTGATAAAAAATCAGGCAAGACGAGTGCACCTACAAGTTGGGATGAATTGCAAGCCTTACGATCACAAGGGGTGATTGATTCAACTTGTCCTCTAACTCAAGAGGGGGCTAGTGGCTGGTGTACCTTGCAGCAATTAATGGATGCTGATGGCGTGTTCCACGTGGAAGATGTGTTAGCGCGCACGAAGCCTCGTGGTGGTTTGCGTGGTATTCTCGCTACAATTTTTGGAAAGGGAGGGTGATGGATTTACGACCTTTATTTATATTAGGGCCGACGGGCAGTGGTAAGAGTTCCATTGCCATTGCTGTGGCCGAGTCATTGATTTCTGCGGGTCAAGCTGTGGAAATTGTGAGTGCGGATGCGTATCAAATTTACAAAGACCTGCCGATATTGACAGCGGCGCCGAGTGCCGAGGATTTGGCGCGGGTGCGGCATCATTTGGTGCATGAAATTGAGTTAGAGCAGAACCATGATGCGGGGGCGCATGCACGGATGGCGCTAGCGAGAATGGAAGAGATGCGGGGCAGGGGGGTAAAGGCAATAGTGACTGGGGGGTCGGGATTGTATGTTAAATTTATTTCACATGGAATATCGGAAGCGCCACCGAGCAGTGAGGAACTTAGAGCGGAGTTGGAGGAGTGGACGAGTGAACGCTTAATAGCTGAATTTCAACGAATTGATGCGGAGGGATTAGCGATGACAGCGGTAGAAAACAGACGTTATCTGGTGAGGAATCTAGAGATAGTGATGTTGAGTAAGAAGCCCTTACGTTACTGGCGGCAGAACTGGGGAGAAGAAGCCGCTGGAATGGGATGGGGGATAGAGCGAAGCGTTGAGGAGTTGGATGAGCGAATCTACCGAAGGGCAGGGGAGATGTATGAGATGGGGTTATTGGAAGAAGTGAGGGGGATAGAGGGGAGGGAACTATCGGAGACAGCGGGGAAGGTATTAGGTTTGGAAGTAGTGAGGGAGAGATTGCGTGGGGAAATTTTAGGGGACGAGAGCGTGAGGAAGTTGGGATTGATGACACGGCAGTATGCGAAGCGGCAGCGGACGTGGTTGAGGAGGGAGTCGTGGGTGAGGCGCGTGGGAGCGAGCGAGGCGGTGGAGAGAATTGTGGCGGCGGAGCTGGGAGAAAAAAAGGCCGAGCTATTAAAGGGCACCTTGCAAAATTAGCACTGAATTAAAATGCAAATTGAGATTGCGGTCAATCGTGCGATTTTTGTCGCTAATCGGTGCAAATTTGTAGCTTTCGTGTCACAAATATTTAATATTTGTGCCCCCTCAAGCCGCAAATTTACACTCGATTCGCTTCCAAAACTCATCACGCCTAATTTTGCAAGGTGCCCTAAAGGGCGAAGCCAGAGCCTAGTGCAGGATGGCAAATCCTGCTGGGTCAAGTCAGATTGCGGCTGAGCAATGCTGAGACGACGAAAGTGAGGGGCACTCCCCGAACGGTGCTGCGTAGCAGCATGAGAAGGATAAGCCCTTGCTGGCGGAGCCAGTCGCCCAAAGCT
>JAWXTZ010000030.1:0-7722 GCA_044433085.1 Akkermansia sp. | reverse complement strand
GGGCGACCCCTATTTCCTCGGGCATAGCCCGCTAACTTCTACCGTCGCAAACGCGAAGCGGAAAACCAAGGCATAAAAAAAGGAACACATTCGCGTTCCTTTTTCTAAAAAACACCGCTGTACCGTCTTGTGCCAAGCCAGTTCCCTGACTGTAAGTGGGTGCGTTGCCACATGATTCGAGCTACCCAGGAGGGCGTGCTACTCCGCATGTGGACATAATGCCCCGTAGATATAATAACATCGGTACGAGCCTTGAGGTCACAAATTCGTCACGAGTACAGCAGCTGGATGTAATATAGCATGGGGGCAGGGGGGGATGCAAGTATAAAGAGTAGCTGTTTTTCGTGGGGCAGGGGTGGGAGTAAAGCAGATACGAAGGGTGTGCAGAGGGTCGAAGACCCTTTGCTGGGGGGTGAGCGCTGCGAAGCAGTGCGAGGGGGGCAACGCCCCCCTTAGTTGCAGTGAGAACCAGTAAGCAAAACCAATAAATGCCCGTGTGGCAAACCAAGCATTGAGCCACACGCCTAGTTCTCACTGCTTCTAAACCACCCTCGACCGAAGGTCGCGAACTTTTTCCCGTGGCAAGCGCGAAGCGAAGACCGATGAAGTTCCTGTGCAGCGGGAAATGGTTATAAGACTCTTAAGATGGATCAAACGGTACGTTTACGCTTCGCGCTTGCGACGGAAGACAAGCGCGGGCTTTCAGCCCGAGGATTTGAGAAGCAGCAGAAACTTGGTGGTAACACCATGCTAGGTTTGCACCACGGACTTTCGTGGATTTGTTCTTGGGAGTTTCTGCTGCAACTAAGGGGGGCTTTGCCCCCCTCGCACTGCTTCGCAGCGCTCACCCCCCAGCAAAGGGTCTTCGACCCTCTGCACACCCTTCGAATATGCTTCGCTTCCTCGCCCTTAAGGGCGCATTATTCTAATTCCCAATTCCCCATTCCCAATTCCCCTCATTGGAGCTGAGCGAAGCGAAGCGACTTGACCCTCACCACGCTTTCCAGTATAATACGCCCCAGATATGAAAATAAGCCGCCCCAGTGATGACGATCGCTCCGCCCTCGTCGCTTCCATGAACCGTCGCGCTATCCCTGAACAAGGTCTCGAAGATGCCGTCTCCTCCATCATCAATCGCGTCCGTGATGCCGGTGACCACGCCCTCTGCGATTTCGCCCATCAGTTCGATCATGTCTCCCTCTCCCCCGATCAACTCCGCATCACCCAGCAGGAAATCAATGAGGCTCGCACCCTCGTGCCCCAAGATGTTAAGGATGCCATCGCCGCTACTCTTCATAATATCACTTTCTTCACCAAAAATAGTCTTCGCAAGGATTGGTCTGGTACCAATGCCCAAGGTTGCGAGGTTGGTGAGCGTTTCTACCCCTTCGGCCGCGTTGGTGTTTATGTTCCCGGTGGTAAGGCTCCTCTGGTTTCAACTGCTCTCATGACGGGTGGTTTTGCCATGGCTGCAGGTGTCCCCGAGATTGTTGCCATGACCCCATGTGGCCCCGATGGTAAAGTCAACCCCGCTGTCCTTGTCGCCCTTGCCGAGGCGGGTGCTACCGAGATTTACCGCGTTGGTGGTGCCCAAGCGATTGCTGCTTTAGCACTGGGTACCGAGTCTATCAAGCCTGTCGAAAAAATCTTTGGCCCTGGTAACCGCTTTGTGGTGGAAGCTAAGCGCCAACTTGTCGGTGCCGTTGCTATTGACCTTTTGCCTGGACCTAGTGAGGTGATGGTGATTGCTGATAAGACAGCTGATGCCCGCTTTGTCGCAGCTGACTTGTTGGGTCAGGCAGAGCATGGTGGTGATAGTGCTATCTGCATGCTTACCGACAGCGAAGAGTTTTTAGAGCAAGTGGAAGCTGAAATTGCTACCCAAGCAGCCCAATTGAGCCGAGCAGACTACCTGCAAGAAGTTCTACGTGACAACGCCATCTGCGTGCTTGTAGAGGACTTGGAAGAGGCGGTTGAGCTTGCAAATGACTACGCGCCCGAGCACATCGTAGTCGTGGTTGCCGAGGAGCAGGAAGACGCTGTTTTGGACAATTTGCGTACAGCTGGGGCTATCTATGTGGGCACCTATGCTACCGTAGCCTGTGGAGACTTTTTGGCAGGACCTAGCCATACCTTACCAACGGGTGGATCGGGCAAATCATTTTCGGGAATTCGAGCGGATCAATTTCAACGCCGCACGAGTGTTGTGCGCATGAGTAAGGAAGCGGCGAAGAATAGCTTGCCATTTGTGCAAGTATTTGCGCGAGTGGAGGGGCTTGATGCGCACGGGAATTCCTTGGCAATTCGCTGCGGAAAGTAAATGAAGCGCGCCATTAAATGGCGAAGCCAGAGCCTAGTGCAGGACACATTGCACTGCAATGTGAGACGACGAAAGTGAGGGGCACCCCACCGAACGGTGCTGCGCAGCAGCATGAGGAGGATAAGCCCAAGTTGCTTCAGGCGCGCTGTTCGCACGCCTTCATCCTTCGGGCAGAGCTTGCTTCGCAACTCTGGCTCAAATGCAGTGCATTTGTCTCTGGCAGGTCTACCGACGGTGTCTACCGACGGGCTGGGGCTTTGCCCCTCTCGCACGGCTTCGCCGCGCTCACTCCCCAGCAAAGGGTCTTCGACCCTCTGCACACCCCTTGCCGGTGCTTCGCACCTCTTTTTTTTCTTTTTTTCTCCCTCTTTCCCACACTCTGTGTCACCCACGCACTTCGCGCTTGACTCCACCCCCACACTGCCCCATAATAGACAGCGTCATCGAGCTCTCTTGGAGCGTTGGCTAGAAAACCCCGCCAGGACTGAGAAGTAGCAACGGTATTTAGTCCCGCGTTGTCGATTGGGCTCGATGGCTTTTTTGTCCCCTCTCACCCCACCCCCCACCCCCATCACGATGCCTAAATCCGCGATTCTTCGCCTGATGCTCAATCTCGTGCGCTTGGGCTTGGCTCTCTTTTTCCTCTACACTTCGGTCGCTAAAATCCCCGATTTGCCAACTACTGCTCTCTTCCTAACTCGTAGCGATATCTTCCCCGAATCCGCTTCCATGCCCCTCGCCTGCATTGGTGTCGCCATGGAGTTTGTTGTCGGCTGCTGCTTCCTCTTCCGTTGCTACTACTTCGCCGCTTCCATTTGGTCGCTGGTCATGTGCTCCACTTTCGTCGCTCTCTTTGTTCAAGCTTGGTTTCGTGGGCTCGATTTATCCTGCAATTGTACCGGTACTTCTGCTATCATTGATAATTACCCCATGGAGGTCGGCTACCGCCTCTTACTCGCTGGTGCTTGCCTCATCACTCTTTGGGATGCATTCCGCCTCGCGTCCCTTGCTAAAAAGGGTAAGCCTCTCGATTTCTCCGAGGCTTAAGGGCACCTCATTTTTTCTCATCACTCAAGGTACCCCCATAGCGTCCTCATCTCTGGCGCCACCCACAATATATGGTATGGTTTTTAAAAAAAGTCTAGCTAATGTTGAATTAATGTTACAAATTGGCAAATTTATGCTTGCAATTAATCAGGGTAGACGCTAGAATCAAGGAAAGGAAGGAAACGCGATGATGAAATTCTCTCTAGCCAAACAAGTTTTACTCGACGGTCTCACCAAAGTCACAGGTGTTGTATCAACCCGTCCGAGCATGCCTATTCTCACCAACGTCCTTTTGGAGGTCGCGGATGGCGAAATGCGCCTGACGACCACCAACACCGAGTTGACCATTCTGGCTAAAATCCCCTGCATTGTGGATCAAGCTGGCGCCATCACCCTGCCTGCACGTAAGTTGCAAAGCATCATCAGCGCCATGCGCGATGGCGAGGTGAGTGTGGATGTCAAGGGCACTGTTGCCACGATTCGTTGCAACCGCGCCATGTTTAAACTCAATGGTCTGCCAGCTGAAGAATTCCCTGGCATGCCCGTCTTCAAGGAAGCACGCGAGTTTAAGATGGAGCAAAGCATGCTCAGCAAGGGCATTCGCTACACCGAGTTTGCCATCTCCAACGAGGGCACACGCTACGTCCTCAATGGGATTTACACCTGCTTCCAAGATGCTAAGTTGACCATGGTTGCAACCGATGGTCGTCGTCTCGCCCTCTTTGAAAGTGAGTTCGAGTTCCCCGAATCCCAACAAGTTTCTGTCGTCATCCCCAGCCGCGCTGTCGATGCTGTAGGTCGTTTGCTGCATGATGGTGGCGAGGTGATGGTACGCATCACCAACAACCAAGCCTCCTTCGACTTGGGCGATACCCTGATTGTCACCAAGCTGATTGATGGCAACTACCCCAACTACCGCCAAGTCATCCCCGGTCCTCATGGTGAACGCATCACCATTGCCGCTCAAGACCTCAACGAAATCGTGCGTCGCGTCTCGCTGCTCTCCACTGAAAAGAGCAACACCGTCCGCTTTGGATTCCGCGCAGGTAATATGGAGGTCAAGACCAGTGCTGCCGACGTGGGTGAAGCCTGCGAAGAAATGCCCATCGACTACAGCGGACGTGACATCGACATCACCTTCAATGCCGACTTTGTACTAGCACCGCTCAAGGCCATTGGTGATGGACAAGTCCACTTGGATTTGACCGACTCGTCCAGCCCAGGTGTCATGCGAGTGGCTGATGAATTCCTCTATGTGTTGATGCCTATGCACACGCATTGATGATTTTCCCCCAAGGGCGCCTTAGACGCCCATTCTTGAAAAGAGTTTCTCAGGAGTAAATCTAAGAGTTAAGAAATGAGTGGTAGGGCAGGATTGGGAGCAATCCTGCCCTGCTTGTGTTTGAACAGTTAGCAGTTGGGCGAAGCAAATGCAGCGGCTACGATGCGTAGCATCGTCAATGGGTTCTTAGGGTCGCAGACCCTGAGTGGGTCAAGGGCAAAGCCCTTGTGGGTTTGGGCGAAGCCCAAGTTGCTTCAGGCGCGCTGTTCGCACGCCTTCACCCTTCGGGCAGAGCTTGCTTCGCAACTCTGGCTCAAATGCAGTGCATTTGTGTCGGCAGACCTGCCAGAGGCAGCGGAATTTGCGAAGCAAATCCGCAGTCGCCCAACTGATCCTCCCCTGTAGCCATGCACACGCCCGCGTAGCAAGCCTAGCATCGTGCCACACGCCCAGTTGGGCGACTCCTACCTCCCCGCGCGTCAGCGCGCACTTGTCACCGTTGCAAGCGCAAAGCGTAAAACAAACGCCAATTTTTCTGCCCGCTTCGCGCCTTCAACGGAGACAAGTGCGGGCTATCGCCCGAAGGAGGGGGGAGTCGCCCAACTTGGCGTGTGGCTTGATGCAGCCTTTGCCACGCGGGCGTGTGCAAAGTTCTGGTGAGGGTAAGTTGGGCGACTGCGTCGCGCTGCGCGCTCCGCTGCCTCTGGCAGGCAGGGCTTCGCCCCTGCACCCCAGTGGGGCACTCGTCGTCACGCTGCTTCGCAGTGCCATTCGGGAAGTGTCCCTCACTCTCCTCCTCTCATTTTGCAGTGCAAAATGCCCCACACCCCACCAAAGGGTCTGCGACCCTCTGGACACCCATTCACGATGCTACGCATCGTAGCCGCTGCACTTGCTTCGCCCAACTGCCCAACTGCTCACTGCTCACTGCTCACTGCTTACTGCCCAAGCCACTCTTGATAAATCACTGGGTGAATCTCGCTGGGGCGAATCTCCGCCCGCTCACTCCAAAAAATGGCGGAGTGCTTCACCGTGATACCCACGCGCGCCAAATGCTCATCAATGGCGGCCTTGTGCTCCATCACCAGCTCGCGGCTCTTCGCATGCACAACACCCATGATTTGGGCACCTGCTAACTTTTCACCCCCGCTGCGCCAGTAGCAATGGGTCATGCAGATGTGGCGACCACACTCTGCGCCTGCGCGCTCCTCCTGCCCAGCTTCAACCGTCCAGTGGAAAAGCCCGCTCGCGCGCGTCCCCACATCGCGACCGCCACGACCCTGATGGTCGAGGAAGCTGGCGAATCGCCCGATGACCTTGCGCTCATCCAAGCTCTTGGCGATGGCACAAAATTGCTCTTCACTCATCCCCAAGGCCTGCGCACGTGCACGCCATGGGTGGGGGCAAATTTCCTCGGGCTCTAAGCTTTCCTTCAGGCTGAGTAGTACATCCCAGTCCTGCTGACTGAGGCTGGGGGTCACTGGCACCTGCATTGGGGCGGGCTCGGGCAGTTTATCACCCACCTGCAAGCCCGCGCGTCGCACGTGCCCGACAGAGAGCGCAAACATCCCCACGACAGGAAGCGGCACCACATCAAGCGCACCAATGGCATGGGCGAGGATGCGGCAATGCTCCTCCACCGTTCCATAGCCTGTTGGCACCTTGAGAGTCGTCCACAGGCGGTAGCGGGCACCTGCGGCGAGGGGGTCCTCACTGCGCCGCAGCACAATATGCCCCGTGAAGGGGTCATTGGCGAGCAACCACGCATAGGCCGCCTCCAGCTTTTCTTCGGGCACCTGCCAAGCAATCAAAGCACCATCAGCCAAACTGGTCGAAAGCAAGGTTTGGCGGATGCGGCGGATGGTACCCGCCTCGCGCATGGCGGCAAGGCGCGTGATGACCAAGTCCTCGGGCAGGGCTGATAGCTCGGCAATGCGAGCGAAGGGGCGGGCATGAAATCCCGTAATTTGGTCTTCGGCAAAGCGAAGAATTTGGCGGTTAATCTCGTCGGACGAATTGGTGGGAATGGTGGGCGTCATACTCACTTATCCTTGGGGGTTGACCCAGCCGCTGTGGCAGAAGAGACTTTGCCCAAATTGAGCCTTGGCAGCGGGGACGAGCGCTTGAGCCTGCTCTAAAGTCTCGGTCAGCGCGAAGAGAGAAGAACCCGAACCACTCATCATAGCAGCGCGGACACCATCTTGCGCCAAAAGCCACTGCTTCATCATACCTAAAATCGGGAATTTGGCAAAGACAGGACGCTCCAAATCATTAAACAACTCCAGCCCATCCACCACTTGGGGGGCATAGCTAAACTCGGGCAGCTGCTGCGAGCCAGCCAAATTCTTGTAAGCACTGGGGGTAGCAACGGCAAAATCGGGCTTCATGAGGAAGAGGGGGGAAGACCAAGCCGCCAAATCGGGGACAGGGCTACAAACCTCGCCACGACCCGTGCAGCGACTGATGCAGGGATTGAGGAAGAAAGCGACATCACTACCAAGCTCGGCAGCCATGCTGGCAAGCTCCTCCGCATCATACTGAGTGCCCAAATGCTCATTGAGGTAAGCGAGGGTGCAGGCGGCATCACTACTGCCACCACCTAAGCCAGCACCATGGGGCACACACTTAGTCAAGGTGATGCGCTGCTTGGCCTTACGACCGTAAGCAGCCTCAAAAACGCGCACAGCCTTGAAGACGAGATTCGACTCATCCGTTGGCACACCTGGGGTCTCGCAAGACAAGGTGGTGGTGCGGGAGTTATGAAAATCGAGTTCATCGCCCAAATCGAGAGGAGCCATCAGGGTATCAATCTCATGAAAACCGTCATCTCGTTTTGCGACAATGCGCAGGGACAAGTTAATTTTAGCGGGCGCGAATTGGGTACTCATGGGGATACTCTACCGTTTCAGCGTCAAGATTTCAAGCTTTATTGAGGTACGTGTAGTGAAAGGATGTTACTATTCACGGCCGCCTAAAAAATAAGCACCTACGATGCGAAGCATCGTGAACAGAGTCCAGAGGTCGAAGACCTTTGGTGGGTGCAGGGCAAAGCCCTGCTAGAGTTTGAGACAAA
>JAWXTZ010000029.1:0-19222 GCA_044433085.1 Akkermansia sp. | reverse complement strand
AGCTACCCAAGCACCCCTTCTTCATCGCCTGCCAATACCACCCCGAGTTCCAAAGCCGCCCAACGGCACCACACCCGCTCTTCTCGGGACTGGTCGCAGCCGCCCTTGCGCCCAAACTCGTTTAAGCAACAGCCCCTATTTTCATCAAGCCACGCTTCCCCCCGAAGCGTGGCTTTTTCTATCCAACAAATGCTGCTTGTCTTGTCTTGCTCGCTTTGCTACAATGGGGCATGCAGCTGACCTTCTTTGCCATCCTCTGTGTGCTATGCAGCATCGCGGCCTACTACCTCATCCGCAGCATGGTGTGGACGCTGCCTGTCAGCCGCCTTGCCAAGTGCTTCCTTAGCCTCCTCGTCCTTGCCATTTGCGCGGGCTTCCCCATCAACCGAGCCTATGGGCACGCCATCACCAACCCGCTACTCAACACGGCGCTGCTGTGCACAGGGGCGATGACCTGCTACCTCGTCACCCTTGGTGTGATGCGTGATGTGCTACTCGTCCCGCTGATTCTACTCAAAAAAAATGTTATCAAGGCACGCATGTGGGGCGGTGCACTTGTGCTCATCCTCTCCCTTTGCTTCACCACCATCGGCTACCACCAAGCCTATGACACCAAGGTGGTGGCGGTGAGCGTCCCCCTTGCCTCCACCAACCCCGCGCTGGCCAATCTGTGCGTGGTACAGCTCTCCGACATCCACGTCACCGAGCAAACACCCAAGGCTTGGTTAAAGCAGATTGTCGCGCAAACCAATGCCCTTCAGCCCGACATCATCTGCATCACGGGTGACATCGCCGACCTTGAATTACCTGATAAAGACGGTCACATGGCACCCCTGACCAAACTGCGAGCACGCTACGGCATCTACTACGTGGATGGCAATCATGAATACATACACGGGCAAATCTTCGCTTGGCGACAGTTTGCTGGCGCACTTGGCTTCACGCTGCTGCATAACCGCCATGTCAGCCTTGAGCATGAGGGGGCTCGCATCCAAATCGCGGGCATCCCCGACAGCCTCTCGGGGCAGCTGGGTGCTGGCAAGGGCGATGTTGCCCGCGCGCTACATAGCGAGCAGCCGCATGATTTAAGCATCCTGCTCTCCCACCGCTCGCAAGCGATTTTTGATGCGCCCGAGCAGCAACTCGACCTCGTCCTCGCTGGGCACACCCATGGCGGGCAGTTCTTCCCATGGAACATCATCGTCGCGCTTGCACAACCCCACCTCAAGGGGCTGTACCAAGAGGGCGCGCGACAAGTCTACGTCAACCAAGGCACCGGCTTTTGGGCCATCCCCAACCGCCTCGGCACCCAGTCAGAAATCACCCTCATCCGCTTTATCCCCCAATCATGAGCACCCCACGCATCCTCTTCGTCTGCCTCGGCAACATCTGCCGCTCCCCCGCTGCAGAAATCATCTGCCGCCAACTCGCCAAGGACAGCAACATCGCACTTCACATTGACTCCTGCGGCACCGCCAGCTACCACGTTGGCAGCGCACCCGATGCGCGCATGCAAGCCGCCCTACGCCAACTGGGCTACCGCTACGATGGTCACAAAGCACGGCAGTTCAGCCCCCGCGACTTCGAGCAATTTGAACTCATCATCGCGCAAGACGAGCAAAACAAGCGCGACATCCTGCGCCTCGCGCGCAGCCCTGAACACCAAGCCAAGGTCCACAGCATGAGCGAGTGGTTCCCCGCCGCATGGAAAAACAAGCACAGCAGCGTCCCCGACCCCTACTACGGTGGGCAACAGGGGTTCGAGGAGGTCATCCACCTCCTCCACGACAGCTGCCAGCTGCTACTGGAAGAGTTAAAGTCACCTTGCAAAATGAGCACTGATTCAAAGTACAACCCAAAATGATAGCCAATCGCGCGATTTTTGCAGGCGCAACCTAAGGCAACCTCTTTTTACTATCATTTTGCAGAACTTTCTGTTATTATTTTTTTGTTAATACTGAGAATTCTCGCGTCTCAACTAAATTCACTTACACATGTCTCAATCTCTTAAAAAGAAGACCATCATTGGTCTCATTTGGAATTCTGTAGAAAACTTCGCCTCCCAAGGCATCGCCTTTGCTATCGGCATCCTCATCGCCCGCATGCTCTCGCCAGAGAGCTACGGTGTCGTCGCCATGGCAACGGTCGTCTTTGCCATCGCCAACGTTTTTGTCGATGCTGGCTTTTCAACGGCCCTCATCCGCAAACCTGACCGAACAGAGAGCGATTACTGCACTGTCTTTTACTGCAACAGCATCATCGGCTTTGTCGCATCATTTATCCTCTTTTTCAGTGCCCCTTGGATTGCGGCTTTCTACGAATTACCCGAGCTAAGCAATATTGTTCGTGTCATGTGTTGGGGCATCTTCCTCGGCTCCCTCGGTGCAGTACAAATCACAAGATTAACAATCAATCTCGATTTCAAAACCCAGATGAAAATCACCGTCATCACGACCATCGCCTCTGGGTTATTAGGTCTTTTTGGAGCCTACGCTGGCTGGGATGTCTGGGCACTGGTGGCACAGATGCTCTGTGCCACTCTATTGCGCTCAATCCTGGCATGGACGATGGTGCGTTGGATTCCGCGCAAGGGATTTTCCAAGCAATCATTCAAAAGCATGTTTGCGTTTGGTTCACGCCTCTTGGCATCATCGCTACTCAACACCATCAACGCCAACCTTGTCACCATGCTGGTGGGCAAAACATTCTCTGCAGCCACCTTGGGCAACTACTCCCGCGCTAGGCACTTTGGGCAATTCCCCTCGGTCAATGTATCCAACATCCTACAAAAGGTGACCTTTCCCGTACTAAGTTCCATCCAAAATGATGACACCCGGCTGGAAAGTGCTTACAGACGTTTATTGAAAGTGAGTGCCTTCGTCATCTTCCCCATGATGGCTGGGCTTTCCGCTCTTGCTGAGCCTCTCATCCTAGCTTTACTTTCGGACAAATGGGCAGAAGCCATCCCCCTGCTGCAAATCATGTGCTTCTCTTTGATGTTTTACCCTGTTCATGCGCTTAACCTGAACCTTTTGCAAGTAAAAGGACGATCAGACCTCTTCTTACGCCTCGAAATTGTCAAAAAAATCCTTGGCTTAGCGTTCCTCTTTGCCGCCTTACCCATGGGAATCATCATCCTGTGCTATAGCAGAATCCTACTCACCGTCATTTGCTGGGGCATCAACTCTTACTATACCGCAAAGCTGATAAAGATTGGATTTTTCAAGCAAATTCTTGATTTAACCCCCATTATCCTGTGCTCCCTCGTGATGTGGGGCAGCACCCTGTTCATCATTGCATTCTTCGACAACAACTGGATGAAACTGGGTGTTGGCTGCCTCTCTGGTGCCCTCATCTACATTGCCCTCGCTGTTATCTTGCGGCTCGATAGCATCCCTAACATCATCGACCTCTGCCGCAGCAAAAAAGCACATTAACACCCCTCTACGAAGGTGGGAGTCAACACTCTCGCAAAAACTAAATAAAACTAAAAAAGCTAACTGCGCTTTATTTTTTTCTATCGTTCGCAAAAAATATTTGATATCATAGCCTTGGCTTTCTATTCTCACTTTCAAGACCACTACTCATATGATTACTGTCACTTCCCCCTTACTGCCCGATTTGGATGAATTCCACGAGCTCCTCAAAGACATTTGGGACCGCCAATGGCTGACCAACAACGGACATTATCATAAAGAGCTTGAAAAAGCGATGTCCGAGTACCTCAAGTCACCCTATTTGAGTCTTTTCACCAATGGCACGCTACCACTGATTACCGCCCTTCAGGCCATGCGCATTACAGGTGAGGTGATTACAACCCCCTACAGCTTTGTCGCCACGACCCACTCCCTGTGGTGGAATGGCATCAAACCCGTTTTTGTCGATGTTGACCCCATTACTGGAAACCTTGACCCCGATAAGATTGAAGCTGCCATCACCCCACAGACAACGGCTATCATGCCCGTTCATGTTTATGGTACGCCCAGCGATGTGGTGCGTATTCAAGACATTGCTGATAAATATGGTCTCAAAGTCATCTATGATGCCGCCCATGCCTTTGGGGTGGAGATTGATGGCAAAAGCATTCTTGAATGGGGGGATATGTCCACCCTGAGCTTCCACGCCACCAAGGTTTATAACACGGTGGAGGGCGGTGCCCTCATCGTCAAGGATGCTAAGACCAAGCAGCGCATTGACCACCTCAAAAACTTTGGCTTTGCCGGAGAGACGGAGGTCATCGCCCCTGGCATCAACTCTAAGATGGATGAAGTACGCGCCGCCTACGGCCTGCTCAACCTCAAGCAAGTAGATGAAGCCATCGCCCAACGAAAAGCCATTTATCAGCAATACCGCGCAGGACTTGCCGATACCGCGGGCATCCGCATGTTGGAAGATATGGAAGGGGTGCGCCACAACTACGCCTACATGCCCATCTTCATCAACGAAGAGCAATTTGGCATGAGCCGCGATGCGCTTTACGCTAAGCTCAAAGAAAACGGCATCCTCGGTCGACGCTACTTCTACCCACTCATCAGCGAATTTAGCACCTACAGAGGGCTCGAATCCGCTGCCCCTGCCAACTTGCCCAACGCCCACCAACTCGCGGATAGCGTCATCTGCCTACCCATCTACGCAGGGCTGGATGCCACCAGCGTTGAACAAATCATCAACTTCATCAAATCATGAACACTGAAGCAAAAAAACTTCTTCTCTTAGGTGCCATGGGTATGCATGTTCCCTTACTCAAGCGAGCCCGAGAACGCGGCATCTACACCATCACCTGCGACTACTTCCCCGATGCAATCGGCCACAGCTACGCGGATGAAGCACACGTTGACAGCACAACAGACAAAGAAGCTGTATTACAACTTGCTCAGAAGTGCCAAGTGGATGCGGTGATGACCTTCAACTCGGACCCTGCAGCGCTGACAGCTGCCTTCGTCGCTGATAAGCTCGGTCTGCCTAGCAGTGGTTTTCAAGCGGTGGAGGTGATGTCAGAGAAGGACAAATTCCGCCAATTCCTGTCACAACATGGCTTTAACACACCCAAATTTGGACAATTTAGCGATTACCAAAGTCTGGTCAAGATGGTCGACCAGTTCACCTTCCCCGTGATGATTAAGCCCGTTGACTCCTCTGGCAGCAAAGGTATCAGCAAGGTGCAATGTGCGGATGAGCTACCGGCCCTCTTTGAGCGCGCCTTGGACAACTCGCGCTGCAAGCGCGTAATTGTAGAGGAATTTATCACAGGGCAAGGCGCACAACTTCATGGCGATGCCTTTGTGAAAGATGGCCAGATAGAATTCATCTACCTTGGCGACCACCACTTTGATCGCGAGGTCAACAACCTCGTCCCCATCTCCACCACCTTCCCCTCCTGCCACAGCGAGGCGGAGCAAGAGTTAGTCCGAGCCGAGGTGCAAGCATTCATCAGCAAAGTCGGCTTTAAGCAAGGCGGCATCAATGTCGAGGCCCGCATCACCGCCGACAATAAAGTTTACTTGATTGAAGTCGGTCCCCGCAATGGCGGCAACTTCACCCCCATCGTCATTCAGTATGCATCGGGCTTCAATTTTGTTGATGCCTGTCTTGATGCTTATCTCGGAATTGATAGCGAGCCCCAACAAGCTTGCAAAAAGGGGTATTTCGCCTACATGATTCCGCACTCCAAGGAGGCGGGAACGCTCGAACGAATCGACATCAGCCCCGAGCTTCAGGGCAAAATCCTCGAACGCCACGACTACGTCCAAGCTGGAGGTCCCGTCAACTCCTTTGTAGGAGCCAACGCAGCCGTTGGAGTCTTACTCGTCCGTTTCAATTCAGCCGAAGAAATGGAGCAATACGTCAACAACTGCAACCATCATTGCCGAGTTATCCTTAAGTAAACGCATGAGACATCAAGAGATAGGTGGATACTTAGAGCTAGAACTTAGCCCTGGTACCGATGTTCCCCATTCACAAGCCTTACTTGTAAACAGTGGACGACATGCCTTAGAGCTTATTCTCCGAGCCTTAGGCACGGTTCAAAAGCTATGGATTCCCTATTACACCTGCCGTGTTATTTTGGAGCCCCTTGTTAAACTCAATCTCCCCTACGAGTACTACCACATTAATGATCGCTTGGAGCTGGCTCAAGACATTTCCCTTGCCGAGGGAGAATACCTTCTCTACACCAATTACTTTGGTATCAAAGACAACTACATTTTGGAGCTCAATGAAAAGTATGGCAACAAACTCATCGCCGACAACGCCCAAGCCTTAATCACCGAGCAAAATTTGGCGGGTTGCGCCTTTTATAGCCCCCGCAAATTCGTTGGTGTGCCCGATGGAGGCATCGCCCAACTGCCCTTTGATTATAGTATCGATAACAATGAGCTAGATGAATCTTATGACCGCTGCGCCCATTTACTCAAACGCTATGATTTAGGTGCTAGTGCAGCCTACTTAGATTGCAAAGAGAACAACAAAAAGCTGCGCGGCCTAGCCATTCGACGAATGTCACCCTTATCACAAGCCCTTCTACAATCGCTAGACTATCGATTTATTAAAGAAACACGCGAGCGCAACTTCTCCATCCTACATCAGGAATTAAAATCTAGCAATCGACTCGATATTGACTCATTTGGCTCCTTTGCATCTCCCTTAATTTATCCTTACTACAGCGATGATGCCGAACTAAAATCCCGACTAATCGCCCACAAGGTTTTTGTTGCAACCTACTGGCCCAATGTGTTTGATTGGTGCCAAAAAAGTGATTTTGAATACGACCTGACGAAAAATTTGATTGCAATCCCCATGGATCAACGCTACAGTGTTGATGATATGGAATTCATCTTAAACTTGATAAAAAACTAAGTCCCCTTCATTTTAAACTACTTTTGACATGTCTTTTAAAAGCTCTTACCTCAGAAAAAAGTTCTGGATTCAAGATTTTCTCAATGGCTCTCCCATCCGTACTCACTACAGAGAAATCCGCAATGCCTTTGAAAACAACAAGGGCTGCGCAGACTTGAGACAGGCGCGCCTCGCAGAATTACTCAAACACGCCGTAGACAAGTCTGCCTTTTATAAGAATTGCGACCCCAGCAATCTTCAAAGCTTCCCTGTCGTCAACAAAATCACGCTTCAACAAAACCACGACAGCAACCTCATCCCCGAGGATCAAAACCCCTACATGGACAAGGGAGCTAAATACCATATCCAAAAGACATCAGGTTCTACAGGAACTCCCTTTGCCATTGAATTTGATACGAGAAAACGCGCGCGTCGCCTTGCAGAACTCAAATACTTTGGGGAAGTCGTTGGCTTTAAATCCCACGATATGCTCGTCCATCTACGCATCTGGACGCAGTGGCAAAGCAAGACTAAAGCTCAAATCAGCAGTGAGAACATCATGCCCTTTGACATCTCAAACCTCAATGGGCACAACCTCTCCCAACTTTGTAACACCATCAATGACTGCAAGGCCAAGTGCCTACGTGGATACGCATCATCCTTTGATATGCTCGCCCAATACGCACGCGACCACAAGGTCAAGATGCCCAGTCTCAAAATCATCATCGCTGGTAGCGAGACCCTCTACGAAACCACTCGTGAGCTCGTCCACCAGCACCTCCACTGCGACATCATCTCTCAATACGCCAACGAGGAAAACGGCATCCTTGCTCAAGAATCAGTCGGTGGAGTCGAACAAAAATTCCACCTCAATTCTGGCAGCTACATCTTCGAAGTCCTCAAAATGGACAGCGACCAACCCGCTGCCTATGGTGAGCTGGGACGTATTGTCATCACTGACCTCTTCAACTACGCCTTCCCCGTCATCCGCTATGATAACGGTGATAATGGAGTCATGGAGAAAGATCCACAAACGGGGGTCGAATACATTTCTCAACTTTTTGGGCGCAAGCTTGATTTAGTCTTCAACACCCAAGGTGAGCCCGTCTTCCCCATGGTGCTTGCTCGCATCTTAAAGAACTACAATGAGTACATCTACCAGTGGCAGTTCACCCAAAAGGGCGAAAAAGAGTACCTCCTCAAACTCATCACCCATGGTGAAATCAACGCCGCGACAGAGACCGAAATCAGCTCTCAATTGCAAAACGCATTTGGGCAAGATGCCGACATCAAAATCGAATACCTTGAAGAAATCCCTGTCCTAAAATCAGGTAAGAGAAAATCCGTAGCCAACGAATGGGTCAAATAATGCAAAACAACATTCTAACAATCAGTTTTTCGGGTGACGTCCTACTCAGCCAGCGCATCCCTGCGGCTGGCTACGAAGGTCGCGAGGAGCTCAAGCAACTGCTTCAAACCCACGAGTGCAACATCGCCAATTTAGAAACAACCGTTCATCGCTCAGAGGGTTACCCCGAATCTTTCCCTGGCGGAGGCTATGCCATGGCTGACCCCCTTTGTCTCAAAGACTTAAAAGACATGGGCTTCAATTTTTTCAGCGCGGCAAACAACCATGCCATGGATTATGGGCACGGTGGTCTGCTTGCCACGATGAAATATCTCAAAGACTACGAATTACCCTATGCCGGCATCGGCGCCAACCTCTCCGAGGCAAGTCGCCCAGCCTACTTTGAAACATCCGCTGGGCGCGTCGCCCTTCTGGGTATCACTAGCTCCTTCCATGACTCCTACGCTGAGGGGCATCAGAACAAAGATTTGCAAGGTCGACCAAGCGTCGCACCACTTAAGCATAAAGCGATTTATGAATTGAGTGGCGAACACTTCGATGCACTCCAAGAGATTGCCCACGCAACGGGGATTAATAGTTATCACAATCGCGCAGTCAAATCTGGTTACCTTGTTGCAAGTGATAACTTTAAGTTTGGTAGTTATGAGTTTAAACGAGGACGAGAAAATAAGGTAAACACCTACCCGAACCCTCAAGACCTGCAACGAACACTCAATGCCATTGATGACGCCAAATTCAAATCCGACTTTGTTGTCATCAGCATCCACTCCCACCAAATTAAGGGTGAAAACCGCTGGCTATCCCCAGATTTCATCACGGACTTCTCCAAAAAATGCATTGAACAAGGCGCGGATGTCGTCATCTGCCATGGTCCGCATGTCATGCGCGGTGTAGAAATTTATCAAAACGGTGTCATCTTCCACGGCTTAGGCAATCTTATCCTTCAACACGAAGCCGCAGACGTATTACCAGAAGATTTTTACCAGAAATATGGTGAAAACAGCCACTCCGTTTCAGGTGTTGCTGGTATTTACAATAAACGCAGTAAAAATGCCACCATTGGCTTAGCGACACAACCCGATGTCTGGAAGACAATCATTGTAAGTTTGACACGGGATGAAACCAAAACAGCATACAAAATTCACCCCATTGAGGTCCAACTCAAAGGCAAAAAGGGCATGCAGGGTCTCCCTAAACTCAGCAAAGACCCTAGCATCTTAAAGCATTTGCAAGAACTATCCAGCGAACTAGGGACACAGATACATATCGCTGACAACATAGGCACCATAACCATTCCGTTAAACAACTCCTCCCATTAACTTATTTAACACCAACACTATTTCACACCAACAAAGCTCATGAAAAAAACCAAGGTTGTTATTATTGGCGGTAAAGGTACCGCTGTTGTCATTGCCGAGCAAATTGATGATGCCCGCACACGATTTGGCATGGATATCGAAGTCTTAGGTTTTGCCTTCGACGATGAAGCGTACAAAGATGGAATCAATGGCTGGCCCGTACTCTGCGGCACCAGAGAAGCCTATGCCAAGTACAAAGACGACCCAAGCGTCTTCTTTGTCTTCGCCCTTTACCGCGCAGACATTTTGGCCGAGCGCATCGCCCTTCGCGATAGCCTTGGCATCCCAAAAGAGCGACATCTATCATTCATCCACCCCAGTGCCTACGTTGCCAAAAGTGCCGTTCTTGGCCATGGCAACATTGTATTGGTCAACTGCGTCATCAACAACAACACCGTCATTGGTGACTACAACACCTTTAACTCCGCTACGCTTGTTGGTCATGATACCAGCATGGGCGATAACAACTTCTCTGCCGCGCATGTCTGCATTGGCAGCCGCCTTAAAATTGCCAATGGCAACTTCTTCGGACTCAATTGCAGCGTCCGAAACGCCGTGGTCATGGGGGATTACAACCTAATTGCCATGGGTGCCAATGCAGTTAAAAATCTCGGTGACCACACCTTAGCCATCGGCAATCCCGCCGTCAACAAAGCTCGATCCTAACTACCATGAACACATCCGTCTTAGGTCTCTACTATGAAGAATTTGAAGTAGGGGCAACCATCAATCACTCCCTCTCCAAAACCATCTTTGAAAGCGACAACAACTTCTTTTCGCTTTTGACGATGAATCACCACCCCGTCCACACCAATCTGGACTATGCGGGTAAAAATCAACATGGCAAAATCCTTGTTGTTGGCACCTTGGTCTTCAGTTTGACCGTCGGCATTACCGTGCCTGATATCAGCGGCAAGGCCATTGCCAACTTGGGTTACGAAGACGTCAAGCACATTGGACCCGTCTTCATCAATGACACCCTTTACGTCCGCTCCATCGTCTTGGACAAATACGAGTCGAAGACCAAGAATGACCGTGGTATCGTCTATGTGGAAACAGTGGCATCCAACCAAGATGGTCAGGATGTACTCTCCTTCCGCCGCAAGGTTCTCATCAAAAAACAAGCTTAAACAAGATTTATGGAAATTGATTATTTGATGCGGAGCTTGATGTTTGTCCCAGCCCACAACACAAGGTTGATGGACAGCGCTGTTCGCACGCCAGCTGATGTACTGTTGCTCGACATCGAAGACTCCGTCCAACCCCAAGAAAACAAGCAGGTTGCACGCAATAACATCAAGCGATACATTCAAGAAGGTTTATTTGCAGGTCGCAAAATATTCCCCCGTGTCAATGATCGCGAAAGTGGACACCTGCTGCAAGATGTCTACCAACTCACCATCGAAGGAGTCACCGGCTTCATGTACCCCAAAGCCACCAAGGGGGAGGATGTCTACTTCTTCGGCAAATTGTTGGAGACTATCGAAGCGGAAAAAGGCATTCCCTTTGGCACCTTCAAAATCATCCCGCTAATTGAGACGGCTGGGGCCGTCATCAACATCAAAGACATCTGCACAGCCTGCCCTAACCGCACCGTTGCCGTCGCCTTTGGTTGCGAGGATTACATGACAGATTTGCAAGGCATCCACGATGATTCCTACAACAGCATCTTTACCGCGCGCTCTCTCATTGCCATGGGGGCGCGCTCCGCAGGCATCATCCCCATTGATACGGTTCACATCAAAGTACATGATTTAGAAGATTTAGAAACAAACCTCAAGGTAGCCAAATCTCTTGGATTTGAAGGAATGCTTGTACTCAACCCCAAGGAACTGCCCTTAGTGCACGAGTATTTTTCACCATCGCAAACGCAGATTGATTGGGCCCATGACATCTTGCGCTTATCGGAAGAAGCTGTCAAGGAAGGACGTGGTGTTGCCGTCATCAACAACAAGTTCATCGGTCCCCCCATGGTGAAGATGGCTCAAAACATCATCCTGAAAGACAGCTTAGTCAAGAAAGACTCTTAAACACAGCGCATGAGTACACAACAGAATATTCTTGTCACTGTTCGATGCTTGATTTTTAATCACGCTCCCTATGTCCGACAATGTCTGGATGGCTTTGTGATGCAGCAGACGAAATTTCGTTTTGAATGTATCGTTCATGACGATGCCTCCACCGATGGAAGCTCTGATATCGTGCGTGAGTACGCAGAGAAATACCCACACCTCATCAAGGCTATCATCCAGACGGAAAACCAGTACTCCAAAAAAAATGGTGCCATTCGCCGCATCATGAGTGAGGAAACACGGGGCAAATACGTGGCTTGGTGCGAGGGCGATGACTACTGGACAGACCCACTGAAACTACAAAAACAAGTAGATTTCTTGGAGGCGAATCCTGAGTATGCGATGTGCCATACCGAAGCTCAATGCTATCATCAAAAGACTGGGCTGTTGTCTTATATGCACGACTATGTAAAGACCGATGCGGATTTAGATCAAATCAACACACTCGACTTCATCATTCACAACAACCCCATCTGCACTAAAACGGTTTGTGCACGTGCTGCTTTAATTCAAGACTATGCTGATGAAGTCAACCCCGCCTCCCAAAAATGGGCGATGGGCGATTATCCGACATGGCTATGGGTAGCAATCAAGTATAAAATCCATTACATGCCAGAGGTAACAGCTGTCTATCGTGTCTTGGAGGAGTCGGCTAGCCATAGCAAAAATGAGCGCAAGCTCTATAACTTCCGTAAATCCATCTGCGATATCCAGCGTTTCTTTAATAAGAAGTACAACTTAGGCTATGATGATGCGGAGTTTCGTCGCAAGCTCTTTTTCATGTATTTTACGGATTTGATTGGCGCGCGCAAATTTGACTTTTTGCGCGATGTAATGCGCGATTGTAGCGAGGGAAAATTGGCGTTTTACCTTGCGCCACGCTTCTGGGGGACTTTGTTTCACCGAGCCTATCTTCGCTTTACGAAAAAGTGATTAAAAAAGCAGCGAGGGATGAAACCACGCTGCTTTTTTGTGTGATTGTGTGTACTTCTTATGCCAGCTTAGCCTGCCAGTGGGCGATGCGACGGGCTGTGTTAGCGGGGTTGGGGGCACCGGGGTTGGTGCGCAGCTCGAAGGCTCGGTCGAGGTCGAAAACGCTGTAGACGTCTTCACCGTATTCGGCTGAGATTTCGGTGAATTGCTCGCGCTTGAGCTCGTTGAGTGGGGTCTTGCTTTGCACCGCAATGGCGACAGCGTGACCAACCAGTTCGTGCGCCTTGCGGAAGGGCACACCCTTGCGGACGAGGTAGTCGGCCAAGTCAGTTGCCAACAAAAGTGGGTCGCTGACGGCAGCGGCGCAGGCATCAGGGTTCATGCGCATGGCGGCCATCATTTCGGCATTGACGCGCAGGGCGAGGCTGATGGTTTCAAAAGAATCGAAGAGGGGTGGCTTGTCCTCTTGCAAGTCGCGGTTGTAAGTCAGTGGCAAGCCCTTGACCGCGACCATGACGTTGATGAGGTTGCCGTAAAGGCGACCGCTCTTGCCGCGGGTGAGTTCACAGACATCGGGATTCTTCTTCTGCGGCATCAGGCTGGAGCCCGTTGTGTGGGCATCGGACAGGGTGCAGAAGCCAAATTCTGCACTGCTCCACAGCACCAAGTCTTCGCTCAATCGGCTGAGGTGGGTACCGATGGTGGCGAGGCAGAAGAGGCTTTCCATGATATAATCGCGGTCTGCGATGGCATCCATAGAGTTTTCGCTGACGGCATCAAAGCCGAGTTCGGCCGCGATACCCGCACGGTCAAGGTTGATGGTAGAACCAGCGATGGCACCAGAACCGAGGGGGGAGACATTCAAACGCTTGCGGCAGTCCTTCAAGCGGCTTTCGTCGCGGGAGAACATCTCGACATAAGCCAGCAGGTGATGACCGACGGTGACAGGTTGGGCGCGCTGAAGGTGGGTGTAACCGGGGATGCGCAACTCGGCGTATTCGGCAGCCTTGGCGACAAGCGCACGCTGCATGTCAAGCAAGAGGGCGAGGGTTTCATCAATAGCTGAACGGCAATACAGGCGGGTATCGGTCGCAACTTGGTCGTTGCGAGAGCGTGCGGTATGCAGCTTGGCACCGGGGGCGCCAATACGTCGGGTGAGCTCGTTTTCGATATTCATGTGAACGTCTTCCAGCTCGATACTCCAGTTAAAGTTACCCGCTTCGATATCGACGAGAATGCCCTCTAAACCGCCCTTAATGGCGTCAAATTCCTCCTGCGTCAGCAGACCCAAGCGCAGTTGAGCGCCAGCATGTGCGATGGAGCCAGCGATATCATGCTTATAGAGTTTCCAGTCGTAAGAGATGGACTCGCCATATTGAAGTACTAAGTCGGCCGTAGCCTGTGAGAATCTACCTTTCCACATAGGCATGTAGCTTACACCATCTAGCCCTTAAGGACAAGCCCAAAGCCAAATATCACCCAGAAATGAGTCAATTCGGTACGAGCACTGATATGTCGCGTCATTTTAGGCGATCGATACCATTGCATCGCTAGCTGCCACAGCCATTCGTTCAAGCAGAAAAAGAAGCATATGAACCGAGCATCCACCTTAACAGAAATTATCGTTAATTATCGTTAAATGAAAACGAAGCAATCAGGCAAAACGAGTTACATATCACTGAATCTCTTCAATTTAGACACGAAAATTAAGATTTCGAATATATTCAGATCGAATAAAAATTATCATTGATTATCGTTAATTCGCTTTTCACCCTCCAATACCGACAACAAAAACTCCTGACCAATATCAGTTAGATAGTACTGCTGATTATGCACACGAATCTTGTTTCTTACCGTCACATCAACAAGACCTAAATCAAGCAAAGGTTGTAGGTACTTCTTCTTGCTATAAGATTGGTTGCTAACACTGATATAGGCAAAAATGCTCTTTATATCCGTCTCTTTCTGCCCCTTGAGAAAGCGCAGAATACGTAATGATTGCAAGGGTAGCACGTCAAGCAAGCCATTCAAATTAAACAGCGGGTGACAAGGAATCTCCACTAAGAAATAGCTTCTATCTTCGCCAAAATCAAACACAGGGCTACCTGAACCATTAGATTCTAGACTTTTAAGGATGGTTGGAATCCCCGTACCTCGACCTTCCGTCAGCCTCAATTCCTTCAAGAAATCTCCTAATTTACGGTTACGGTATCGTCTCACACCCACTTCTCCCCTGACCAAATCTTCTAATTTGACAGAACGGTCGGGACCATTCCAACTCGTGATGGAAATCTTATGGGGTTGAATCATCATTTCCACGGGCTCTGCCAGCTGATAATCACGATGATATAAGGCATTGACGACAGCTTCCTCCAAGGCCGCATAAGGGTAATTGAAACACTTGACCGCCTCAGACTGATTCGCAACTTTGATAACCTTCTCACAGATAACATTAGTGTTCAGATAGCTCATCACGCTGCGAATAATGAAATCCACTGTACCTCGAATAGGTGGCACTTCGATAAAATTATCAGGGTCATTTTTACGCCCCTTCGGGAAGATGACCAGTTCGACCTGCATCTTGGGGAAGAATTGCTCAGGATGATGCGCAAACATCATCAAAGCGACATTCTTTGGATAAAGAAATTCTGCCGGTCCCTGCAACAAATCCATCCGAGCAAGCATATCAGTCAAGGGTGTTGTGGGCATATAATCTGCTTGTTTGGACTTAATTGTCTGCAAATATTCATGTACGAGCACTGGTGAAATATCCTGCATACTCGCACCAGTATGAGGTCTATCATCAAAGGGAATACGATTACACTGATTGAACAAATCCTGCTGCTGCTCATCATTAGGAATAATGGTACTAGAATTATACCGAATATAATAGTGGTAAGAAGCCCCCTTACTCGTCATATCTTCAGGTCCAGAGTATGGGCGACTCGTCCCACCGGGTACCCAAATCAGTAAGACCTGCTTCCCATCTAGTTCCTCAACACTTACATGCGGGAATAGTTCTGGCTTTACTCTCTTGTTATAAGCAAGCATATCCTTCATGATGCCATCTAGCTGGGTAGGCACAACGCCCTTGACAGGGCGCTTAACTAAGCCCTCTTCCTCCTCGATACCAACAACAATATACCCACCACCCAAATTCTCAAAATCGTTGGCAAAAGCCACCATGGTACGATAAATGGGTTTAGGATTCCATGACGACTTATACTCGATTCGATTACTCTCGATAATATTCTCGCTAATAAGTCTCTGGATGTTGATAACTGAAGGCATAGACATCAATGACTTAGTAATAGATTCAACTGGGTATGTAAAACGAAAATTAGCGTTAATTATCGTTAATTATCGTTAAACAGAAACAAGACAGATAGGCACGAAACGACACACTCAGCTGACTTTGAAACAATTAGATAAAACCCTCTTAGATTTTCACAAAAACAAACCTAACTAAAAATTATCGTTCATTATCGTTAATTTGCATTTCAGACTCCTTTACACCCTCATCACGGATGAAAAAAGCCCCTCTCTAACGGATAGGCTAGAAAGGGGCTTTGTTCAGTTAACCGCAAGAATCACTTTAGGGTACCTTGCAAAATCACACGATTGGCAGTGCGTTCTGTTTTTGCTTTGATTCAGTGCTAATTTTGCAAGGTGCCCTTTAGTTCTTGCGACGGCGGCGGGCGCAGAGTCCTGCAAGTGCAAGCAAGCTGAGGGAAATGGTACTTGGCTCTGGTACCGATACGGCAACACCGACCGAGCTAAAGCCATCTACATAAGCTGTTACATAGCCATCACTATAACTGAAGTTTTCGATGACATCATTCGTACTCCAGTTTTCAATTCCATCCTCCAAATGGAAAATCGCGATATCATCGATATTTTCGATAGCGCCTATATAGAAAACGACTTCTACGCTATCCACACCTTCCGTCAAACCGCTGACATCAAAGTGGTAAGCTTCGGCATAGGCAATAGTTCCGCCCATCGTCGCCTCTGCAAATTCGGCAAAACTTTGAGTCAAGGTGATACCTTGTGTAATTTCTGTTGCATTCGTTACGGTCGTCACAGCACTTACTGTAGTCTCTCCTGCGGTGTTGAAGTTCATGGTGATGCTCGTGTCCCCCGTAGCATCTTTAACGACAAGTCGGCCATTGGCTGAAACTTCAACACCGGAAGATGCTACATCAATGGTAATGCTCTCAGCCGCAGCTACCTTGAAGATATTGCCATCCCAAGTACCCCCGTAGGTCTTGACTGCACCTGTACTATTGATGCTCAGGCTTGTATTGCTTGATAGCTGATACTCACCTTCGTCCAAATCTACGCCAGCACTTAAAGAGAGTGTACCATTATTGTTAAGTGTTTGAACATTGCTGCTCAGCGTATTTCCATCAACAATAGTCAAGCCCAATGTCGCAGCTGACTCAATCGTCACACTGGCTGCATCAATAGTGCTTCCGCCCGTAATGTTAACACTGCCACTAGCGACGGTAAAGCTGCCAGCACCCTCATTGACGGAAACATCGCCTGTCAGGTTCAACTCGCCTTCGCTCTTTAAACTTAAGTTGTCAACGCTTGAGTAAATGGAGTAAGCTTCACCCGCAACACTTGTTGCTGTGATGCTGGCATTTTTGCCAAAAGTAAACTCTTCATTCCCTTTGGTCAGGATGCCGTAGGCCGTCCCCGTATCACTTGCGGTAGCGGTAATGTCGGCATCAATAGTGCCTATGGTCACGGTAGACAAGAGCATGATACCTTGCGCACTGCCTGTTTCTGTTTGAATGTTCATGCTGCCGCTGATATCTCCAATGGTAGAGCTAGAGTCTTGCTCAATACCATAGGCATTGCCTATGGCACAACTCACACTCATCGACACATCAAGGTCGCCAATGGTGGAGCTAGAAGAAGCTCGAACCCCATAGGCTTCAAGCTCTCCTGTAATGCTCATCGTCGCACGTACATCGCCCATCTTGGCTGTAGAGCCGGTGCTGTAAATGCCTGTTGCGGTAGATTCTTCAGAACTTGACTTGATGTTTACATCCACGCTGCCTATCTGGGATTTATTGTAGATAGCAGTGGCTGAACCGGTAACACTGGCTGCGCTAAATTCCCCTTCAAGCGTTCCTATTGTTCCGTAGGAGATGCCGTTGTAATAATAATTGTACAAGGTCCAAACACCACCATCGACAGAAGAAGCGGTATAACTACCATCAATGCTGCCAATTTTGCCAAGGTTATAGATGGATAACGCTTCCCCACCGTTGGAGGTGGTTGTGACGGTGGCGTTAATAGAGTCAATCGTTGCCCCTGTATGACCATAAGATGCATTCCAGATGGTTCGGTTAACACCTATACTCTCATCCTCGCCTATGCTATCGCTGCTTCCGGTATGAGTTGAACTATATGTCCCCGTGATACTTCCTGTTGTACCCATGCTGTAATAAGCAGCGGCATAACCAGTTCCGCCAGTCTCAACACTGACGGTTCCATTCATTTCATTGATGATGCAATAATCATTGCGAACACCGTAGACGGTGCCTGTATTCGATTTTAAATCAACAGAGCTTTCGGAAGTCAAAACACCCAAGGTGTTACCACCAGTATAAATACCACCGCTGTAGGAACCATGAAGCACAACACCTCGCAGATTTGCAGAGTCGCTGGTCATGCTGACCGAGCCAGAAAATACATCCACTGTCGAGGTGGTGTCTTCTACCGAATCGGAGGGTGTGAGCTGGTCCTTGTATAAATTATTTCCATCGATGAGAAGACCATAATTTGTGCTGCCTGCCCCCTCGTGATTGACAACGATGTTGCCTGAGATTTCCTTGACGTAGGAAGAGTTATCGACGACCATACCCTGACTTGTCCCATACACCTTGTTCAGGGTGATGTCACCCGCCATCTCATCCATGCTGGCATGATTCAGGTAAACCCCGCGTTGAATACTGGCATTATCCGCATCGGTTTGGGTGAGGGTGATGGAGCTTCCTGCGGTAATAGAGTTAATCCTAGCACCATCACTAGCATAGACACCATTCACGTAGCCCGTGTTAAAGACGTAACTAACATCCTTATCCAACTGAGCAAGTGTAACGTTTGGTACGACTTCTAGCGCGGAGCTATACTCGGTATCCTCATCAATCGCAGCATCATTGACAACAAGGTTAACATTGCTAGCAATGCTATCGGCATCCTCTGACACAACTATGCCATCAGACCAAGAGGTGGATATAGAGGTAAAGACAAGTGCCACTGCCAATACAGGGCGCATGAGCCGTCTAACTAGATAAGATGTTTTCATTTTGAAGAGTAGTTTTTTTTAATTCCAATTGATTTACAGGGATTTGTAAATTCAGAAGCAGGAACTGAACATCTTTATACAGTATTCATAATACTGTAAGACGACAACATACATAAAACATTAGAATTTAGATGTTTATTTAGATTTAAGAATAAATAAATTCACTTTAATTAAGAAAACAAAACCCTAATGACGCTTGATATTTCATTATTATAGTTACTATTCACGGCTGGGTGCAGGTAATTGACCGAAAGGTATCGGTTAATAACGATAAATTGATGCAGAGCTCCCCATCTGCATTATCGAATACAGCTCTGCTATGCGAATATTTCAG
>JAWXTZ010000028.1:0-19327 GCA_044433085.1 Akkermansia sp. | reverse complement strand
CGGACTACCCCATGCCACCGCATGATTTGCTCAACTACATCCCCGCCAGCACCGCCGACAGCGAAGCCGCCGAGGCCGAGATGTATGATGTGCAGCAACGCATCATCGATACCTTGGCGGGCTTCAACATCAAGGTTCAAGCGGGCGATATCACCCGCGGCCCCAGCATCACCCGCTACGAGTTTTACCCCCCATCAGGCTTGCGCGTCAACAAGATTTCCAACCTCCAACAGGACTTGATGCTCGCCACCAGTTCAGCAAGCATCAACATCCTCGCACCCATCCCAGGTAAAAACACCGTGGGGATAGAAATTGCCAACGTCCACAAAACAAACGTCTACCTGCGCGAGCTTTTGGAGGACGACAGCTTCCAACACGGCAAGCACCGCATCCCCGTAGCACTGGGCAAAAACGTTTATGGACAAACCGTCATTGGTGACCTTGCCGCCATGCCCCACACACTGGTAGCAGGTACCACGGGTTCAGGTAAATCGGTGTGCATCAACAGCATGATTATCTCCATGCTCTACAAATTCTCCCCCAAGGATTTGAAGCTCGTCCTCGTTGACCCCAAGGTGGTGGAAATGCAACCCTACCGTAAGTTGCCCCACCTTGCCTGCCCAGTCATCACCGACCCCGGTCGCGTGATTGGTGCGCTTCGCTGGGCTGTCAACGAAATGGAGCACCGCTACAAACTTTTCAGCAAGATGGGCGTGCGCAACTTTGTAGACTTCAACAACAGGCCAGAGGGCTATGTACCCGAGGAGGATGAAGAGGAAAATGATGCCTTCTTCAACAACAAAGCCCCCGTTGACTACAGCAAGATTGAAGCCATGGCCAGCGAAATTGAACGTCAGGCCGAGGATGACTTTGACATGGACGAAGAGGACCAAGCCGAGCTTGACTTCAGCCAAGAGGACTACGTGCCCGACAAGCTGCCCTACATCGTCATCATCATTGATGAGCTGGCCGACTTGATGATGATTGTCAAAGACGATGTGGAAAACTACATCGCGCGCCTGACCCAAAAAGCGCGTGCCGCGGGCATTCACCTTGTCGTTGCCACGCAAACGCCACGCTCCAACGTGGTAACGGGCATCATCAAGGCAAACATCCCCAGCCGCATCGCCTTTAAAGTCAGCAGCCCCTTGGACAGCCGCATCATCCTTGATACGGATGGAGCCGAAAACCTGCTGGGGCAAGGTGACTTCCTCTTCATCCCCCCCGGTGGCATCAGCAAGATGACCCGCGCGCAAGGTGCCTTCGTCTCCGATGAGGAGGTGAGTGCCGTCGTGCGCCACTGCGCCCGCCACGCCAAGCAAGAATTCATGCAATCCGCCACCACCGAGCTAGAGCAAAGCGACGGCGGAGAAGCCACCGCCACCAACGGAGGACGCTTGGGCGACAAGAGCATGAGCGCAGAGGAATCGGAACTCTACACCCGCTGCCTCGACCTCGTGGTCACCGAGCGCAAGGCGAGCACCTCGCTACTGCAACGCCGCTTCAGCATAGGCTACGGGCGTGCCGCCCGCATGATGGACTTGCTGGAAGAGCGCGGCATCATCTCCCCACCCCAAGGCAACAACAGCGCGCGCGAAATCCTCGTCGAACAATGAACCCACTACAAATAGCCATCGTCACCGCCAGCGGCTCCAACAAAATGGATGACTTTAAGCCATTCATGACAGAGCCCGATGTCCACCTCTACCACGTGCACCAGCCCGATGAATGGGGGCAACCCGACCTCGTGATGTTACCGGGCACCAACACCGTGGCCGAGGACTTTGACATGCTACAGGAACGCGGAGTCGTAGACCTCATCCACCAACATGTGGCAGCGGGCGGCTGGATGTTTGGCATCTGCGGCGGCATGCACATGATGAGCCAGCGACTGCTCGACCCCAACTGCCAAAAATACCCCTTCACGGAAAAAGCCATGTTGGGCATCCTCGACATCGAAACCCTCTATCTGGGGCCACCCGTCATCTCCCGCCTGCGAAAAGTCAGTGCCCCATGGGGCTGCACCCTGCGCGGCTACGAGACCCACACAGGCCGAGCCGACGGGACAGCACCCGTCATCTTCCGCCGAGAAGACGGCAGTGCACTCGGCTTTGGGCATGGGCACATCCTTGCCACCTACCTGCACCGCTGCTTTGACAATGACGATTTTAGGCAAGCGCTTCTAAGCTCGGTGCGAGAAAACAAGCCCCTCTCATGCTAAAAAAGCATTTTTTCATTGCCTTGTTAGCAGAAATACGCATAATAAGAGTCACACGATGGCGAAATCATCACGATAAAGCCATCAAACCATCCTCCCGTCTATGAAAACACTCAAGCGATTTGTCCTCGTTGGTGCCCCTGCCTCTGGCAAAGGTACTCAGTCTTCTTTCCTGTCCGAAAACTACGACCTCAAGCCCCTGAGCACAGGTGCGCTGCTTCGTGCTGAAATCGCCGCTGGTTCCGACCTTGGTCTGGAAGCCAAAAAGTACATGGACGCCGCCATGTTCGTACCAGATGAAGTCGTCAACGGCATCGTTGCCAAGTGGCTCGGTGAAAACAAGGACTGTGGCTGCCTTCTTGATGGCTACCCACGCACAGAATCCCAAGCCGTCACCCTTGACGCCAACCTCACCTCCCTCGATATGGAAGTAGACATCGTTGTCTACCTCAACGTCTCCTTGGAACTCATCCAAGCCCGCATGATGAAGCGCAAGGCATGCCCTGCCTGTGGCGAAACAACCCGCAATGGTGAGGAAGTATGCCCCAAGTGCGGTGGTGGCATGATCATTCGCTCCGACGACAACCCAGAGGCATTTGCCAAGCGTTGGAAGGACTACGAAACCCTCACTGTTCCAGTCATCGAACATTACAAGAAGCAAGGAAAGGTCATCGAAGTGGCCGTTGTGGAAGAAGGCGAACCCGCTGACGTCTCCGCACGCATTGCGACCGCTATCCGCGAATACGCGAAGTAAAGGGTAACTTTTCACCATTCTTTTCAAGCCTCGCTTCCTAGGGAAGCGGGGTTTTTCTCTTCATGAGTTACTATTCACGGATGGTTCAGCTTGGCTCTACTTAAACCGCAGCATCGGTGGTGCGCTAGCGCGCTTGCGACGGTAGAAATTAGCGGGCTGTCGCCCGAAGAAATAGGAGTCGCCCAACTGGGCGAGTGGCGCCGAGCTAGGCTTGCAACGCGGACTTGAGTAAACTACAGGAGTGGGTCAGTTGGGCGACTGCAAAGGCTGCTGCGCATCCTTTGCGTTATCGTCTCGCCGACGGGCGTCTCCGACGGCTGGGCTTTGCCCAGACCCACCAAAGGTCTTCGACCTCTGGACTCTGTTCACGATGCGTCGCATCGTAGGTGCTTATTTTTTAGGCGGCCCTGAATAGTAACTTCATGACACGCGAGCAGCTCAAACATGCTTGACTTCCCCATGACGATAACTCAAAATAAAAACAATGAAAACATCCCATCTTCTTTTACTTGCAGCCGCTAGCATCGCCCCCCTGCAAGCGCAAACACCCGCCCCTACAAACCCTGTAGCGGTCACGCTCCCCACCAGTCCTGCCACACAGCGCGCTGGCATCAACGCCAGTCTTGCCAGCATTGCCGCGGGTCATGATTTCATCAGCCTCTACAACATCCCCGCCAACATACAACGCTTGATGAGCAAGGGTCTTCTCCAACTTAATCCCGACGAAATCGGCATGCTTGTCTTCCGCAGTGTTGCCGTGGCCACCGACATGGCCACCCTCAGCCAACAATGCATGCGTATGCAAGAATACAATAGCCAAGCGCAGACAGAAGACATCCTTGAAGCTTGGGCTCAAAACGCCAACCCCACCTACGCTGCCGCCCTTGCCCAATTGGCTGAAGAAGCAGATGACGAAACCGCCTCCATCAAAGCCATCCAAGACTTCATCGCCAGTAGCGACATGAGCCCCATCTACGTCAGCGCAGAAATTTTACCTGATATGCTGATGGCTGTGCCCATGATTTTTGCCCAATTGCCCGCCATGGTGCAGGGCTTGGGTGAAGGGGTCACCTGCGAAGTCGCAGGAACGAAGGCTCAGCTTAGCATCCCAGCCGCCATCCTCATGCAAGATGCTGACGAGCAGCTCCCCCCAGCCGTGTTGGAAGAAATCAAGAAGAAAACCATCCACATCGACGTCGAACTCAAGGGCAATCTGCTCAACATCGCCCTTGGCACTAATCCTGCCACCTTCAAGTGGGCTGATGGGCTAGAGCAATCCGTCCTCGCGACCAAAGCCAGCGAGTTCATGGATGGGCAGCTCAACGACAAGAGCTTCTTCTGTGCCTCGCTGAGTGCTCAGTCAGTCTACAACATCAATCATAACTCTGCCATGCCCGCGGCAAGAGCACTTAGCAAAGCCTTCCGTGCATTGGCACTCGCCGTACCAGCAGATGCGGCTAAACTCAACGCAGCTGCCGATTCGGTCGGAAAGCTCGCCCAAGGTCTCCTCGAAGTCAGCAATCAATCCCAGCAAGACCTCAGTTTGCTGCTCTCCCTTGACCAAGCACTGCAAGCCGACATCAAGTTCCCCATGCTGGGAGAATACACCACCAGCAAAATGAGCGCCTTAAACACCATCAACGACAAGAGCATTGCGCTCATGCAATCCAGCGGATTGGCCTTGGACTTGAGCAGCCTGCCCAAACTGCAAGCCCTCTTGCCCGATGCTATGGCTGTATCCGACGCGCTTAAACTGACCCTCACACCAGCGGCGGCCGCCGATGTCATGCCGCTTGTCAACACGCTGCAAGCCTTACTCGACAGCAAGGCGGCGTCAACTGACCCCATCGTCAACATGCTTACGAGCACCCTTCAAGCATTTGAACCAAGCAGCATGAAACTTCTCAGCAGCATGGGCTCCAGCTACGGTTTAAGCTACGCGATGGGTGCCACACCCGATGCGGAGGAAAGCGTCGTTGCCTTTGCCGAATTGAGCAACAAGCAGCAGTTCACCCAAGGCGCGGCCGAGTTTTATCAAACAGCAAACACACTGGCGAACTCCTTTGGTTTTCCCCTGCCCCCCTGCCAACCCGTCGTGAGCGAGCAAGGAAATGTGACAAGTTACAGCTTTGCTTGCGAAGACATGGAGATACAAGCAGATTTAAGTGACAGCTGCCTGAGCATCAGCAACGACCCTGCAGCCAACGACCAAATGCAAGCCGCGATTACCGAAGCACAAGGGCCAGCAATCAAAGGTGCCGTCTTCTACCTCGACTTCAAGAACGCAGCCCCCTACATCAAGCAAGTTTGCAATGAAGAGGACTTCGCCACCTACGAAGCTGCCACAAAGCCCTTCACCAGTGCCCTAATCCAAATCCAAAACGATAAACCCACAGGCACCGAGGGAAGCATTCGTATCTCGCTGCCGCTGAAATAAATTGGGAATTGGGAATTGGGAATTAAAATAGTGTGCCCTTAGGGGCAGGGATGCAAAGCAAGTGCAACGTGGCATTTGCTTTGCCCCCTATCATCGTGCGAAGCACGCTAATTTTTAATTCCCCATTCCCCATTCCCAATTCCCCATTCATAAAAATCGCCCCAATTCAAGCCCACTTTGTGGGCTTGAATTGGGGTGGTTTTTATGGTAAGGTAAGCTATGCGCCGATGCGATTACCACAGCCATACGCCCCTTTGTCTGCATGCGGAGGGTGAGCCTGAAGCCTTTGTGGCTCAAGCTATTTCTTTAGGATTGAGCCAGTACGGCATTGCCGACCATGCGCCCATTCGCATGACAAGCCCTGATGAGCGTTATGATGATTGGCGCATGTTGGAAAGCCAGTTGCCCGATTACTTCGCTTGGGTTCAGCGCGCCAAGATTGCGGCTGGAGATAAGCTGCAAATTTTGACCGCGCTGGAATGCGATTGGTTGGAGGGCTGCGAGCCTTGGATTGCCGACTTAGCCGCCAGCGGTCGCTACGACTACCTCATCGGCTCCATGCACTATGTGCTGGCTGATAAGGCGGTTGATGAACCATCTGCCGAAACCAACTGCCCGACAGGCAGTGTGCAGTCGGACTGGGATTTGTACTGGGCGGGCATGACAAAACTGGTGCAAAGCAAGCTCTTTGATATCGTAGGGCACTGCGATCTGGTCAAGATTTGGGCACGCTACCCCGAGGGGGATTTGATGCGCTATTACAAGCCCTTCCTCGCTGCCCTTCGCGCGCACCCTACGGTGGTGGAGCTCAATGTCGCGGGTTGGCACAAACCCTGTGCGGAGCAGTACCCCGCCTGCCCTCTGCTGGAAGCGCTGATGGCGCAGGGCACGCCCATCTGCATCAACTCCGACGCCCACTTGCCCGAGCAGGTCTCTCGCGACTGGCAACGCGGGCTTGAGCTACTGCAAGATATCGCGGGCGGCAAGCTGCAACAAGGCATCTACACCACCCAGTTTGGCGCACAACTCACCGTTTTCACCGCATGAACCTCTTTGAATTTGCCGAACAGAAGTCGCAGGGCGAACAGGCGCGCTATGAGGAGCTCGTCGCCCTCATCAAGCGCAACAACGAGCTGTATTATGCGGAGGCGCAATCCACCATCAGCGATGCGGACTACGACAAGCTCTACCGCGAGTTGGAGGAGCTGGAGAAAAGCCACCCCGACTGGATTACCCCCGATTCCCCCACGCAAAAGGTGGGTAATGATTTAAGCCAAGGCTTTGCCAAGATTCAGCACCCTGCCCCCATGCAGAGCATTGATGACATCTTTGAAAAAAAGCCCGAGGAAGCAGCCGAGACAGACATCGAGCTCATCGACTTTTACCAAGGTTTGCTGCGCCAGCTGGGCGGTCATGCCCCCAGCTTGAGCATTGAACCCAAGATTGATGGCTGCGCTGTCACCCTGATGTACCGCAAGGGTAAACTGGCCTATGCCGCCACGCGTGGCGATGGCAAGCGGGGCGATGACATCAGCGCCAACATGCGTTTGGTCAAGAGCATCCCGCAGGTACTGCCCGCAGGAGCCCCCGATGTGCTGGAGGTGCGTGGTGAGGTCTTCATGCGTCAAGATGCCTTTGAAGCCCTGAATGCCGCCCGAGATGCCGCGGGGCAACCCGCCTTTGCCAACCCGCGCAACGTGACAGCAGGCACCATCAAGCTGCTCGACCAAGCGGAATTTGCCAGCCGTGAGCTGGATTTCATCTGCCACGGCATCGGGCAATATGAGGGGGAAGAACTCAATGTCACGCGTGACTTTTTAGAGCTTCTTCGCACCATGGGGCTGCCCACCAATGAGCCTGTGCTGCACGCCCAAAGCTTGGAAGAGCTGCGCGCTGCCGTCGCGCAAATCAACATCGCCCGCCATGAGCTGGATTATGGGACGGATGGCGCTGTCATCAAGCTAGATGATTTCGCGCTGCGAGCCCAACTGGGCAGCACCGCCCGCGCCCCACGCTGGGCGGCCGCCTTCAAATTCTTACCCGAGCAGAAGGAGACGCTGCTGCGCGACATCAGCATTCAAGTGGGCCGCACTGGCGTGCTGACCCCTGTTGCCGAGTTGCAGGAAGTCGCCCTATCGGGCACCATGGTCAGCCGCGCAACCCTGCACAATCAGGATGAAATCAGCCGCAAGGACATCTGCATCGGTGACACGGTGCTGGTGGAAAAAGCGGGCGAAATCATCCCCGCCATCGTACGTGTCATCAAAGAAAAACGCCCCGCAGGCGCCACGCCCTACAGCATTGTAACGGCTGTCCAAGGCTGTTGCCCCAGCTGCGGAGAACCCATCTCGCAAGAGGAGGGTCAGGTTGCTTGGCGCTGCACCAACTTCACCTGCCCTGCGCAGGCCGTCATGCGCACCATGTACTTTGCAAGGCGAGACTGCTTGGACATCGCCAACTTTGGTGACAGCGTGGCCGAGGCACTGGTGGCGCGCGCCATCATCTCATCGCCCCTCGACATTTTTGAGCTCCAGTTGGAGCAGCTCTCCCAGCTCAACCTCGGGACGGAAGAGAGCCCCCGCTACTTGGGGGAAAAGAATGCCGCCAAAATCATCGCCTCCATCAACAAAGCCCGCCAACACCCGCTGGAACGGTGGATCACCGCCATGGGTATCCCGCAAGTTGGCGCAGAGACCGCCCGCGAGTTCGCCCGATACCATGCGGATATGGAAGCGCTGGCTCAATCAGTTTACCTCCATGACATCCAACTCATTGAAGAACACTGCCAGCAATACAACACCCTTAAAAACACCACGCGATATGAAGAAGGTGCGCCCCTGCGAGCCGAAATGACCGCCCTTGCTGCCCCATGGCAGGAACGCGGCTACCTTAGCTTGGGGCTCAAGGGCTCCACCGAGCGCAGCGCGATGGAACTCAAGAAGAGCCTTGGCGATGTCGCGATTCAAAAGCTCAAGGGCTATTTTAGCTCCGCAGCTGGTGAAAAGTTCATGCAAAAGATGGGCGAGTTAGGCATCAACCCCAAGTCCGAGAGCTACAAGGAAAACATGCTAGAGCAAGCGGGCGGCAGCCTGACGGGGCTGACCTTCGTCATCACGGGCTCCTTGAGCCAGCCACGTCCCGCCTTCAAAAAGCTCATCGAGGCCGCAGGGGGCAAGGGGACGGGCTCCATCACAGGTAAAACGACCTACCTGCTGGCGGGCGAAGGCGGTGGCGACAAGCGCAAGAAGGCGGAGAGCCTGAATGTGCCCATCATCGGTGAAGCTGAACTCAATCAACTCCTCCAAGGACAATGAAGAATTGCATGCTCATTTACGGCACCATTGCCATAGACACGCTGCGCACCCCGCACGGTGATGCGCAGTCGGTGCTGGGTGGCTCGGGCGTTTATGCGGCCTTGTCAGCGCGACTCATCAACCCAAATCAGGTACTGTTAGGGGTTGTTGGTGATGATTTTCCGCCAGCCTACAGCGAAGCTTTGGAAGACAAGGGAGTCTCCATGGCGCATGTCTGCCGCATGGCGGGCGAGACCTTTCAATGGACGGGGCAGTATGAAGATGACATGAACAATCGCACGACCATCTCCACCACAGAGGGGGTGCAAGACATCTGGCAGCCCCGCATCCCAGAAGAGCTGCGCGACTGCTCGGTGATGCTTAGCTGCAACGTGCGCCCCGATTTGCAGTGGCAAATCTTGGAGCAGGGCTCACCAGACGCCCTGCTGATTGTTGATTTCATGAAGTCATGGCTCATCCGCGAACCCGCCTACGTGGCTGCCATCCTCGCCAAGTCCGACATCGCGCTGATGAATGAGGAGGAGGCCGCCTACTTTGCCCAATGCGAGGGTTTAGAACAGCAGGCAGGCAAGATTTTAGCAGCAGGGGCACGCTATGCCATCATCAAGTTGGGCAGCAAGGGTTCCGTACTTTTTCACCAGAATGCGGGTGGCTTACAGCGTTTCGATTGCCCCGCCTACCCTGTCACTGATGCGACTGACCCCACGGGTGCGGGTGACTCATTCATGGGGGTGCTGGGGGCCTACCTCTGCCAACAACATGCACAAAGGGGTGGCGATGCCAAGGTTGTGCTTTGGACGGATTTATGCGAGGGGATGCGCTTGGCATCACGGATTGCCGCCATCGTCTGCGAGAGCTTTGGGACAAACAGTATCTTTAAAGTACGGGAAGCACCGTTTCCAACACCTCAAGAGGCAACTCGATGATGTAGGAAAGCAAATCGACAATCGAATTGCAGGAACTTAAGCAGCAGGATACAGTCAGCATCCCCGTGGCATAAAAAAGAGACTTCAAGGTCTTACAAATAAGAGACATAAGTAGTAAGGAGTAGAACGTACAGGAGTGAAAACATCTTAACACAGATTGTTTAAGCTGCCAACTGTAAATAACAGAGCCCAAGTAAAAAGACGAAAAACAAGCTTGACGTAGCGCGCTTTTAAAGGCATATTGTTGGGGTGAAAATTGTTCCTACCAGCATCGCCTTGGTCGCGGTTCTCGGTCTCATGTTGACAAGCTGCAAGCCTGAAAGCATTGACCCGCAACGCCTCAGCTTCATCCTCGACCAAAACGCTCAACTCAAGCAAAGCATTATTAACATGCAAGGAATCATCGCCGATGCAGGAGAACAAGATCCCTCCATCAACGAGCGCATCGAACAGGTGGAACAGGACATCACCCAATCATTACAAGAGCTCGACCACTTGAGCGAAGAAGAAAACCAAGCACAAATCCGTCTGCTTGAGCTAGAAACGCGACTGACACAATTCCGCGCTGATTTTGAAGCCATGCAGAAGCAAGTAAGCAAAGTGGAAATGGACTAAGACCATGGAGACACCCCAAGAATCCCCTAAGACAGAGGCAAAGCCCAAGGTCACCGCAACCGAGCTCGACACAGCTTCACCCGTGACCAAACCCAGCAAAAAAGCACGTTTTGGCAACTTCTGCCTCGACTTTTTACTCGTGGCGATGACGGCCTCCCTCATCGGCGGCAGCGCGTGGTACCTCAACAAACAACTGAAGGCCTACCACATCCCCACCGCGCTGGAACTGGCCATGGCCGAAAACGCCAAGCTGGCCAAAATACAACACGATATGGAGGAGGAAGCCTTCCGCTCCGACAAGAGTGCACGCCTCAAACTGCGGTTCAAGAACCTGCAAGACCAACTCACCCAATTGGATCAGGAAATCGGCAAAAAGAAGGCCGCTCTGGATGCCGCCAAGGGGAAGATTTTGGCTAGTCAGCACCAAATCCGCCAAGCAGATCGCGATGCCCGAAACCTCGCCCGCAACCAACTGCTGCCAGGCATGATGGTGGGGGTACTGCGCACCAAAAACGGTCAAGTTTACAACGAAGCCATCATTCGCGGTATCGATGGCAAAAAGATTATCGTTCGCCACGACAGTGGACAAGCGCGTTTCAACATCAGCCTGCTGGAGACGGATAGCCTCCCTGCACTCGTGCGCTATGCCCTCGGGCTTGACGAACTCGTCGATACCAGTGATTTTGAGCAAGGGCAAGAGCCCGAAGAGAAGCCCAAAAGCAAGAGAAACAAGAAGGATAAGAGCCCCAATACCGCGCAGAATCGCGGGCGCATCGTGACCCAAAGCTACGCCAACTACGACCCCAAATCAGGCGTTCCCGTCCTCGATTCCAGTCGCCAAACAAAGACCAGCAACACCGCAGATGCCCCCGCAGCCAGCAACATTGATGCTTGGGATGCACCTGATGCGCCTTTGCCGCTGTAAGCAGTCTTGACGCTCAAGGGCGAACATGGTAGAATAAGCCATGCCTAGTTTGGACTTAAGAGACGAAATTCTGCAACTCAAAGCACAGCGCAACGCCATCATCTTGGCGCATAGCTACCAGCTTCCTGAAATTCAAGACATTGCCGACTTTGTAGGCGATTCCTTAGGGCTGGCGCGCCAAGCGCAGGATACGGATGCCGACGTCATCGTCTTCTGTGGTGTCAACTTCATGGCCGAAACCGCTTGTATCCTCAACCCCACCAAGACCGTCCTTCTGCCCGATGACCAAGCATTCTGCTCGCTGGAACAATCTTGCCCAGCGGAAGAATTAGCACAATTTCTCCAAGACAACGCGGATAAAAATTACTACGTCATTGCCTACGTCAACTGCTCCATCGGGGTCAAGGCCTTGGCTGACGTCATCGTCACTAGCGGCAACGCCAAAAGCATTGTGGCAGCGGCACCCAGTGACCGCCCCATCCTCTTTGTCCCCGACGAAAATCTGGGTGCTTGGACAGCCAAGCACTGCGAGCGCGAAATGACCCTTTGGAAGGGGCATTGCCACGTCCACCAACGCTTTACGCAAGAGCAAGTACTCACCCAAAAGGCTGCCTACCCCGAAGCCGAGGTCGTGTGCCACCCCGAGTGCCGCGAAATCATTCGCCTGCTCTCCGACCACGTCTGCTCAACGGAAAAGATGATTCCCTACTGCCGCGAAAGCAAGACCCAGCAGTTCATCATCGTGACCGAAAGCGGCATCATGCACCGCTTGCGCAAACTTGTCCCCGAAAAGGAATTCATTGAAATCGATGCCGAAAAATGCTCCTGTGCCACCTGTGAATACATGAAGCTCAACTCCTTGGAAAAGCTGCGTAACTGCCTGCGCGACATGAAGCCCGAGGTACGTGTTCCCGAAGAGCTGCGCCTGCGTGCTGCCCTTCCCCTGCAACGCATGCTGGACCAATCCTAAACCAATCCTAAACCAATCCTAAACCAATCCTAAACCAATCCTAAACGATTGACGTGATGAAAATCTCCCCGCTCATCTCCTCGATGGACAACTGGATGCCCATCGACCAGTTTATGGACATCGCGCTCTTTGATGAGCATGGGGGCTATTACAGCCAAGGCATCAAATGCGTGGGCTACCGTGGGGATTTTTCAACCACCGCCTCCCAAAGCCGCATCTTGGCACGACGCCTAGTCAAGGAGTGGAAGCAATGCTGCAAGGACTGCGGCTGCCACCTACCCTTCATTGAAATTGGTGGTGGCTCTGGCGACTTGATGCTGGATATCCAACGCGAAATCGGTTTCGTGAACCGCTTGCGCACCCTTTACTACATGGTGGAAAAATCCCCCAAGCTGCGCGATTTTCAAAAATCCGTCGGTGGTGGATTTGTCCGCACCAAGGATAACATCATCTCCGCCCTCAACGCCTGCAAGGGGCGGGCCTTCATCTTCAGCAATGAATTGCCCGATGCCTTCCCCGCCCGACAATTTGTCTTTCAGGAAGGTGAATGGCACGAGCTAGGGCTGGCGGTATTGGATGGTCAAATCACTCGCCAAGCGTGGAAACGCCCCCTGCCCGAATCCTGCGTGTTTGAACGATGGGCGCAAGAGGGACAAGTGGTGGAGGTACACCAAAGCTACCACCAATGGCTCGCCAGCTGGCAACAGTACTGGCTTTGCGGTGCCCACATCACCATCGACTACGGTGATGTTAACGAGAAACTTTACTACCGTCGTCCCGCAGGCAGCCTGAGGGGCTACAAGGCGCATCAGCTCTTGAGTGCCGATGAACTACCCACCCTTGCGGGTCAGTGTGACATCACCTGTGATGTCAACTTCTCTGACCTGTATCACCTCGCCAAGCGCATCCCCGAAGATGCCGTACGGCTGATGAACCAGCACGACTTCTTGAAAGAATGCGCGCAAGAGGGTGACGCGGCAGATGCCCACCTCATCGCCATCCCCGGTGCGGGCGATCACTTTAAGGTACTGATTTGCCAACGTTTTCAGCTTTAGGAGACCTTGCAAAATGAGGCGCAATGAGTTTTGGCGGCGAATTTAAAGCCCCCCCACGCGCCAAAAGGCTGTCGCCTGTTTGCTGCTGATGCCGCGCATGCTCAAGTAGCGCGTGCGCAACAAATCGGCACTTCGGTGTCCCATCTCGGCCTGCAAGCGGGCGTAGTCATGCCACTTCTTGATGTGGTAACTCGCAAAACAGTGACGCAGCACATCCTGACGCCAAGGCACCAAGCCAGCCTCACCGCGAAGCCGCTTCCACCGACGCCCCCAATCGGCAGGGCAAATGGGACCAGCCGCGGGGTGGGGCTGCTCCCCCAAGACCCCACGCAGTGCCGAGCCTAAATGCACGTGGCGGCACCCACCCGTCTTGGCATGTTGCGCGGGGACAACGAGCACGCGCTCACGCCAGTCGATGTGCTGCCAATCAAGGCGAGCCACCTCGCTTGGGCGAATGCCCGCCCACAACATCAAGGCAAGGGCGGGCAGGCAAGCGCGGTGCTCCTCGCGCCGAGCCACGCGCAGCAAACGCCGCAACTCCTGCCACGACAACAACTCCAGCTCCGACTCCTGCACACGCGGCTTATCCAAAAGCGCCACTGGATTATGACTACACCAGCAACGCTTAAAGCCGTAGGCGAAGATGCCGTGTAAAATAACATAAGCTTTGAGCCGCTGCCTATCCGTGCTAAAGCCATGTTGAATCATCTCTTCACAGTCCGCTACTTGCAGCGAACGCAAGGGACGCTTGCGCCATTCGGGGCAAATCCGCATCATCTTTTCGCTCACCGAACGAAATTCAGCGATGGTGCGCTTCCTACGCTGAAACTTTGAATCTTGGCAAGCTTGCACGCAGCGTTCAAAGCTGCAATCTTCTGGTTTCAAATTGCCTAGCGCATCAATAGGGACATTCATCTGCGCACAAAATTGGGCAAAAAGCATATACAATGTATGATTGGGCACCTGCGGATTAGAAATCCGCTGTCAATCATTCCTTTTAAAAAAATTGATAAGTCCCCTACTATCTGTCATTGAGTCAAATCGCAAGAAATCGCATCACACCCCAAAAGAACGACCTTTTCTAAAATAGACACCCCCACAACATGAAGATGAATAAAAACTTAAGCCAGAGACCGCATGTCCAGCGGATTTCTAATCCGCTATACTTCAAAGAAGTTTGAGCCAAGGTTAGCATCGACGCGCCCTTGACTCAAGAAGGAACTCTCCTCCAACTACCAAGACCCCTATGAAAAACACTACCGGACACCCCACCACCATCTCCTTCAAATGCTCTCCCCTGATGCTGGAAAGCATGAATCATGTGATGATCACCCGCTACCTCGATCGCAGCTCCGTCATCAGACTGGCACTCTACCTGCTCGACTCCTACATGAGCCAAGAGGAAATCGCCCAAGGTGACCTTTTCCTCCTTGTTGAAAAGATGGAGAAAATCTGCCCCAACCAAGAGCACAGCTTCAGCGAGTTCTGTGGATTTAATAACTGATTCTCAACCAAGTTCTGCACAGCGACGTCACAATCGGCAAGAACTTATGAGCATTTACTCGGCCCTCATCACCCACCGAACAGAGCCACCCAAGGCCTGCGAATCACTGGCGAACATCCTCTCCCGCATCCCAGAACTCATCCCCCAAACATGGGTGCAGCAGCGAGTGTTCCCGACAGAGGAAGAACTGCCGCCTAGCCCTTGGCGTAATTCCCTACTCCTGCACTTGCTCGGTGAGCCAGCAAGCGAGGGGATGAGCCTGCCCTTTGCCCGAAGGTCTCGCGTGGCCGAGCACTGGTCGGAGCTCGATATCCTGCACCTGCACGCACTGCACGGTGATAGCGTTTCGCTGCATAGCCTCAGCCGATTGCAGCAACCTATCCTCTACGAGGTGCATGACGAAAGCGGCTTGAGCGCCCTGTGCCAGCACAGCGGTAAGTGCAAGCAATACCTCTGGCATTGCCGACACTGCCCGCGCTGCCGATTCCCCAGCTTGGTGGAGCGAATCTTCCGCTACAAGCAAGCACAATTTGCGGCTCTGCATCGTCTGATACTCATCACTCCCAGCCACAAAAGGCAGCACGAGGTGAGGCGAAGCCCCATGTTTGCGGGACGAGAAGTCCGCCACATCGGCATCGCCCTCGACTGCGAACAACTGCATGCTCATCACCGCATCGACTGCAAGGAAGAGCGCGACATCCACCCCCACCAACGCGTCATCGCCTTTCGTTGCAGCGGGGATGCGAAAGACTGGAAAGAGCACGAAGAGCCCATCATCCAAGCCCTCTGTCACCAATTGCATGAGGCGGGCTATCTGGCGCTACACATCATCATCCTTGGGCAAAACGCATGCCCAGCCCTGCCCTACCCCTGCCATTCCTACAGCCCCACCAAAGACTCAGCCAAGGCGCGCGCCCGACTCTACAGCAGTATCGACATCCTCATCCAGCTTTCGGAGCGGGAGGAAGACGAACGACACGCGCTTGAGGCCATGGCCTGCCAAGTCCCCATCATAACCCACCGACGCGGCAACATGAGCGAGTACGTCGAGAACAAAGAACGCGGCATCAGCATGTCGGGCAAGCCAGAACTCAACATCGAAGTGCTTCTCGCCCACCTCAAAACACTACTGCATGCCCCCATGCTGCGCAGCCACTATGGGCTCAAAGCGCGACAATACATTGAGCAAGAGCACGAGATATCATTCATCACCGCGCTCTACCGACAGCTTTACCACGAGCTCACCGAAGGCACAAATCAGGACGCTTGCGCCACAGCTGGTAGAGCCGACGCATAGGCTCATCAAAGTCATCCCAGCGCTCCTGCGCATCCTGCCAGCTCAACCAAGCAAGGGCATCAGACTCCTCCGAACAGGTATAATCCTCGTGCGCAGCGCGCATCAAGTAGCGAATATCATAGTGAAAATGCGCGGGTTCCCCCAGATGGGGACGCTCGGGAATCAGGTGGATATCAACATCGAAGATAGCCGCCTCAATGGCTTCAATCTCGGTGATACCACTCTCCTCCACCGCTTCTCGTTGGGCGACATCAAGCACATTCGTCTCGCCCTCCGCATGACCACCCAACTGCAACCAACGCTTCAACTTGCGATGCAGCGTCAGCAGGCACTTATCCCCAGCGGGATTGAGTAGGAGACAGGAGCCTGTGATGTGCCCTGGTTCATAATGGCGATCAAAGCAGCGGGGGCTTGATTCAATAAAGCGTTGAACCTCCCGCGCACGGGACAACTGGGCATCAGGGCGCAGGCAATACTGCTCCAAGGCCTCCCACAGGGGGCGGCGAGCATCGAGTGGCTTACTCATGCAGCTATTGTAGCGCAGACTCGGCTAAATTCAAGCCTTCATTGGGTGGAACGGGCACTTTGGAGTGCCAGCTCAAAGGCACGAATCATGCTGGATGGGTTGGCTACCCCCTTACCAGCAATGCCAAAGGCCGTACCGTGGTCGGGGCTGACGCGCAAGCGCGGCAAGCCAATGGTTGCGTTGACCGCCGTGTCAAAATCCAAGAGCTTGAGCGGAATCAAAGCTTGGTCATGATAGGGCGCTAAAACCGCATCATACTGACCCGCCGCCGCATCACGATAAACGACATCGGGCACACAGGGGCCAACAAAATCAGCCATCCCCGCGCAGTCCACTTGAAGCTGCGCCACAGCTGGCGCGATGATTCGGGACTCCTCGTCCCCAAAGGCCCCCTGCTCCCCATTATGCGGATTGAGCCCCGCGACAGCAATGCGCGGGATATCCCCACGCTTGCGACCAGTGCGGTGCAAAAAGGCAGCCAGCAGCTTACCGACGCGCACCACCTCGGGCACACAAAGCAAATCCGCCACATCGCGCAAGGCGACATGCGTCGTCGCAAGAACAACCGTAAGCCGCTCGCCCGAAAGGCACATGGCAAAATCCGAGACGCCTAGGCGATCGGCAAAAAACTCCGTCTGACCAGGGTAGTTAAAGCCCAGTTCATGCAAGCCCTCCTTACAGATGGGGGCGGTGACCACGGCATCAAAACGACCATCCTTCAAGCCTGCGGCAGCTAGTTCCAAATGATTCCACGCGGCTTGAGCCGTCGCTAGGGTGGGGCAACCCAACTCACAGGGAATGCGCTCCCCGACGAGGCGGTATTCCACCCCCTCTTGTATGGGCAGCTGGGACAGGGCAGCCTCCACGATTTCCGGACCAATACCCGCCTGATCACCAAGCGTGTAAGCAATAACAACAGGACGTGCAGACATAATCAATTATTCTACTTCAGTAGCTTGCAACTCCTCCACCTGAGGCTCGGCTTGCAACTCCATCGGACGGAATGAGCGGCGCGTATTGATCAAATCGCTCGAATCAACCTTCAGTTCCACATCCAGCGACTGATTCAAAAAAAAGTTGAATGCCACTGTTAAACCAGCGGCAGCAACAAGTAACAACATCAACACACCACCCAAACATCCTTTCATGGCAACATCTTACAATAGCCTGATGCGGGTAGCAAGCACTTTCTTTCCTCACCAGCTTTGCTTGACGCTCGCCCCCAACTGTGCTAGGCTATTCAACGTTATAAGACCTATGGAAGAATCCATCTACACACGCATGGCGGACACAGCCGCCAGCCCCTTTGACCTTTCGCTTCGCCCACCTGTATTTAGTGAATTTTGCGGACAAGAAAAGGTAAAAGAACGACTCCTGCTCATGGTGGAGGCTGCGCGCATGCGTGAGGATGTGCTTGACCACGTACTGCTTAGCGGACCACCGGGATTGGGAAAGACGACCCTTGCAAACATCATCGCCAAAGCGGTTGGTAAAAAAATTCACATCACCTCGGGGCCTCAAATTGAAAAGGCGGGTGACTTGGCGGGGCTGCTCACCAACATTCAAAAGGGCGACCTGCTCTTCATTGATGAAATCCACCGACTGCACCCCGCTGTTGAAGAATACCTCTACCCCGCGATGGAGGATTTCCGCTTGGACATCATCATCGACCAAGGTCCTAACGCGCGCTCCATTCAGCTCAACCTGCCCAAGTTCACCCTCATTGGGGCGACGACTCGCGCAGGCATGTTGACGGGGCCGCTGCGCTCTCGCTTCGGGCTCATCAACCGCTTGGACTACTACTCAGCCGAGGAACTGTGCCAAATTTTGCAACGCTCCGCATCCCTGCTCGATGTCCCCTTGGATGCCGAGGGCTCCATGGCGATTGCGCGACGCTCGCGCGGCACCCCCCGTGTGGCAAACTCCCTACTGCGCTGGGCGCGTGACTACGCCCAAGTGAAGGCCAATGGTGCCATCACCAAAGACATTGCCGACAGCGCGCTGGGCATGCTAGACATCGACCAAGATGGCTTGGATGAGATGGACAAGCGCCTGCTGGAGACCATGCTGGTCAAATTCCAAGGTGGTCCTGTCGGGCTCTCCTCCCTCGCGGTGGCGATGGGGGAAGATGAATCAACCATTGAGGAGGTGCACGAGCCCTTCCTCATCATGCAGGGCTACATCAAACGCACACCTCGCGGACGCGAGGCCATGCCAGCCGCCTACATCAAACTGGGCATCACCCCCGCCAACCAACAAGGCATCTTACTTTAATCTCCCATGAAAAGACTTTTCACCAGTTTCGCCCTAATCCTCGGCATCTTCAGCTGTTTCATGCTCAGTGGCTGCTACCAAATGCGTATGAAAAAGCAAGCCCGCGAATCACGCACCGTCGTGCTGGACATCGGGCATTACGCGGGCAAAAATGGCGAGGGCAATGGCGCTAAAACGCCCGATAAACGCTACGGTTTCATGGAGGAAAGCTTATTTTGGTACACCTACGCCATCTACACCAAGCAGGTGATTGAAGCTGCGGGCTACACCTGCATCATCACCAATCGTGGTGCTGAGCCCTACGATGCCAAGCTTGCCGCAGCGGGTAAAAAAGCGGGGGTCGTGCAAATCAACAGCCCCATCCCCAGTGGGGTTTACCGCTCGACCCACCACCCCGACCGCATGGCCGTCGGCATGCTGAGCGTCAACTACGCGCTCGACCAAAAACCCGCTTGCGTGGTCTTTTTACACCATAACAGCAACTCCAACCATTGGCGGAAGACGACCACCTC
>JAWXTZ010000027.1:0-20674 GCA_044433085.1 Akkermansia sp. | reverse complement strand
GGAAACCACTGGGGTGCCAGCACCCCAGACCCCATTCACGATGCTTCGCATCGTAGCCGCTTTTTATTTAGGACACCCGTACCCTTTTTCAGAACTTCCCCTATCTAAAGCTTGCTCTAGGTGAGCATTCATGCTATCGTGTTGTTAAACAAGAAAAGCCCCCAACGTTCTTACCACCATGAGCGAAGAAATCCCCCTCCTGCCCCTCCCCATCGGAACTGTTCTCAACAATCGCTTCCAACTCCAAAAGGCCTTTGCCGCTGGGGGCTTCTCCCTCGTCTACCGCGCGGTTGATGTCTCTACAGCCGAGGTGGTCATCATTAAGGAATGTGCGCCAACAGGTATGGTCTACCGCGATGAAGCTCAAAACATCCAACTTGTTAACCCCCAGAATGCCACCAGTTTTCAGCGCATCGTCGATAACACGGTCGAGGAGGCAAATCTACTCTACACCCTAACCACTCAAGGTGTTACGGGCATCACGCGCTATATTGATGGCTTTCATGCGTACAATACCTTCTTTGTCGTGATGTCGGAGGCTCGCGGCTTCGATTTGCATACTTGGACGGAGACCTTCCGCAGCAAGGGCGCGGGTTTCCCCCCAGATTTGTTGCAGAAGACGCTGACCTCCATCCTTGTCATTTTAGGTCAAATCCATGCAGCAGGCTACTTCCATTGCGATATCAAACCCGCCAACATCTTGATTGATGAAAGTGGCGAGGTCACCATCATTGACTTGGGTGCCGCTCGTAGCCCCCAAAAGCAGCATGATGACACCGTGGCGATTAGCCCCGGTTTCTCACCACCCGAGTTTTACCCAGGTAACCGTGGTCAAATTGGGGCTTGGACGGATATCTACATGCTGGGTGCCATGATTTATAACATGATTACAGGCAAGGTACCACCACCAGCAGATGAACGCCTTGGCCGCGATTTATTCGTCCAGATTTGCAGCATGACTGATTTGCTGAAGTATTACCCCGAGGCTTTGTTAGCTAGTGTTGATAAGGCGATGGAGATTGATGCGAAGGAGCGTTTCCACTCCACCGAAACGTGGCGCACCTTCTATGACCGCCGAAAGGCTGCCCCAAAAATCCATCGTGCACACGAAAAACAAAAGCACAACCCTGTCTTTGGGGTCAATGATTTGAGCACGAAGCGCGCTACTAAAACAAGCTCGGGGATGAGTAATGTAACCTTCTTCATCATCCTCATCACCATGATTGCTGCGACCGTCTATATTTGTAGGCTGTAATGGCAGGGAAGTTACGCATCACACGGACAATCAAAGCCTTTCGCCAATCAAAGCAGGAGGCGCGACTACTTGCCCAGATAAGCCAAGATAACCACATACGCCGCAGCACACTGCGCGTCACTGCCCTGCTACACTACATCCAACTACTGGAAAAGCAAGGCATCATCACCCCCTATGAGCCCATGGCTGCTGGGGTTGAAGCCCCAGCAGCCAAACCCTACCCCCACATCGAGGAGGAGGGACTGCAAGCCGCTGAAGAATGGCAAGCACCCTAAGCATCAAACAAGAAAAGCAACAAACACCTTATAACAGCAACAATGGCACGTATTTTAATCGCATTAAGTGGTGGAGTAGACAGCGCAGCAGCCGCAGGACTGCTCGTTGAGCAGGGACACGAAGTTGTCGCAGCCTACATGAAAAACTGGGTCAATGATGAAAACATACCTGGCGAATGCCCATGGGAACGGGATATTGAAGATGCCAAAGCCGTCTGCCACGTCCTCGGGATTGAACTGCGCGTCGTTGACCTGATTGAGCACTACCGCAGCCGCGTCGTCGATTACCTGATTGAAGGCTACCGCAATGGCTCCACCCCCAACCCCGATGTGCTGTGCAACCGCGAAATGAAATTTGGCGTGCTGCTTGACTACGCCCTCTCCCAAGGCTTTGAAGGCGTTGCGACAGGTCACTACGCCCGCAGGCTGGATACAGAGCAAGGTGCCTACATCATCCGTGGGGCAGATGGCAACAAAGACCAATCCTACTTCCTCGCCCTCATGCGACCCGACCAAGTGGCCCATGCCATCTTCCCCGTTGGGGACTTGGCCAAGCCCATGGTACGCGAGCAAGCACGACGCTTTGCCCTGCCCAATGCCGAGAAAAAAGACTCGCAAGGCATCTGCTTTATCGGGCAAGTCAAAATGAGCGACTTCTTGCGCCACTACCTGCCTGATAACCCTGGTGACATCGTCGATTTAAGCGGGCGCGTACTAGGCAAGCACGATGGACTGCACTTCTTCACCATGGGGCAACGCAAGGGACACCACGTCGCATCACCCAAAGAAGGCATCGCCTACGTCGTCGTCGGCAAAGATTTAGAGAAAAACCAACTCATCCTCGGCTATGAAGGCGAAGAAACCGCAGGGCTGTACTCCCGCCGCGCCATCGTCGGGCAAATCAGCAACACCTTGCAGCCATTGCCCGAACGCGTACTCGTGCAACCAAGATACAGAACCCCAGCAACCGCAGCCAACTGCCGCTATGTGGGGGACGGGACCGTCGAACTCATCTTTGATGAACCCATCCGCGCCTTGGCACTGGGGCAAGTCTGCGCCTTCTATGCCGACTCACAACCCAGCGAAGAATACCCACATGGCAGCCAACTGCTGGGTGGGGGCTTCTTCACCCACGCCTTTGAAGAATGAACGAGGTCATCTTAAACCTACTGAGTCTGGGCGGTGTGCTCTTTTTGGCACAACTGAGCCCAGGGCCTGACTTTTTACTCATCTTCCGCACCTCCTTAGCGCAAGGGTGGCGTACGGGGGCTGTGCTAGGCCTAGGTATATCCATTGGCTTTGCCGTGCAGCTGGGGATTGTCTGCACCGTAGGCACACGCATCTTAGAGCAAAGCTGGAGCCAATATATCCTGATAGCCGCATCCCTTTACCTGATGTATCTGGCGTGGCACATCTTACCGAGGAAGCGGACATCTGACGCCGCACAAGCGCTACGCGCCGCCAACATCGAAAAGCAAAAACAAAACAGCATCATCCAAACACTCGCACAAGGCTTTATATGTAATATTTTGAATATGAAGTGCATGCTCTTTATCGCAGGCGTCACCATCAATGGATTACAACAATACAAAGACCTAGAATGGTACGTACCAGCCCTCATGATATGGCTACCCTTGACGAGTGCCATTGGGTGGGGGATATGGTCAGGGCTGCTGCAATGGGCACCCTTACGAAAAGCCTATCGCGAGCATACTTGGGTGATTGACTTAGGATTTGCGCTAATGTTATTTGGCGTATCAGTGCCCTTGCTACTCAGCGGGCTGGGCGTGATGGAATAAGCCCCTACGATGCGCAGCATCGTGACTGGGGGCTGGGGTGCTAGCACCCCAGTGGGGTTTGGGGCTAGCCCCAATGGGTCTGGGCAAAGCCCAGCTGGCAGAGCCAGTCGCCTAACTGTCACTCCCCTGTTATTAGTAAATGTCCGCATGGCAAGCCTAGCATTACGCCACCCGCCCAGTAGCAAGCGCATCACTCGCCAGCAAGCATCTGCTTAGTCACACGATGGGTCGCACCACAACGCGGGCAACTCGCATCAATATAACCCTGACTATCCAGCAAATCATCAAACTCACCCGCCATAGCGCGCAGCGTAGGCAAAATCTTATCAACCGTACAACCGCAGCGGAAGGAGAAGCGGCGCGTCTCAAGCAACTTCGTCTCCTCGGAAGCTTGACCATCCAAAATCTCCAAGACATCAGCAGGGGTCAAGGCATCAAGCCAATCATGATCTGCATCGGGCTGGGCAGCCACCAAGGCATAGCGGTCACCACCTAAATACAAAGCACGGGCCATGCGCTGCTCACTCTGGGCATAAAAGCTCTCCACCCAAGACTCGGGGGAAAGTCCCTTAATAGCAATAGCAGAAGTCTGGGGGTCCTGCTGACCACGCACCGCCTGCGCGAAAAGCATATTTTGAGCAGGCACACGAACATCCTTCGTAAAAATACGACCAATCACATCAGCTGAAAGCGAGGAACCCGATACAAAAATATTCGCCTCCATGGGGGCGCAAAGATTGAGCGTCCAAGCGTGATACTCGCGCCATGGGCGAGAGACAAGGTGAAGCGTAAAATAAGCTAAAACCCCTTTAAAGAGCGAATCCTCGCACTCCTCATGGCGCATTTGTTGCTGCATGAGGTGCAGGTAATAATCCACATAAATAGGCGAAAAATCGGCCGTTACGAGCAAACAATTACGGTGGCGAACAAAGATAGATTCGACCTTAACTGACTCTTCAACGGGCTGGGGGGATGGGGATGCGTCCATGGGAATAGCAATGGTTTATAGCGTTCAGATAATCTTATCGCCTAGGGGGGAGAAAGACAAGAATATTTTGAGGAAGCTTGCGAAATTAGGATACTATTCAAGACATACCAGCAAGATACGCGCCTACGATGCGAAGCATCGTAAAGGCTTTTCTAGCCCCTTAAGCTCGACGCCTACGACGTGCCAACATACCCGCTAAAGCCATCAAACTTAAACTCACCGTACTAGGCTCTGGCACATTATCATCCCCATTCAATGTCACACTCAAAACTCCATTATTCAAGTCACCACCACCCTGATAAACACATGTCGCATCATAAATACCATCAACCATGATGCCAACATTGATGATCAAATCATTCAACTGCCCTTCAATCACCCCATCCATGATGATGAAGCTGACCCCCTGCAAGGACTGATTGGCAATGTTAAAGTCCAACATCTCCTGCTCGCTTAAAATAAGATTGATGCTCAAACTGCCATCCAAGGCTATGGTGTCCACTTCCATCAAATTCATCAGGGTATAAACCCCATCACTTATGCTCAAGCTGCCTCCACTGCTGGATGCATCGATGGTGTTTGCCCCCATCAAACTGAGTTGGGCTGCCTGACTATTTGCTTTGAGGTAGCTGATGCTTGTGCTAAATTGACTGTTAGCGGCAATGTGCACCCCATCCAATACTAACTGGCTGCCAGCGGTAATTTGCGTTGAGCTAGCCTCCAAGCTGCTGTTGGATATTTGGGCAATACCATCCACAACTAGTGTTGCATTGCTGATTTGGACGTAGCCCATCTCATCACAGCTGATGCTACCACCCGCTGAAACGCCTATGCTTGCCGCGCCTTCCTTGCCCGTCAGGGTGATGGCTCCAGCTTTTAAACTAGCACCTTGCGCCACTTGGGTATCACTGGTGATGCGCCCAGTCTGGCTCAATTCAAGTCGCCCCTGCTCGATATCAAGCCCTTGGGTAGCGCTAAGTTGCGCCTCCACCACGGCGGTGCCTGCGCCTGACTTGGTGATGTTGCTTTGGCTGCTCAGGGTGACATCCCCCATGATATGAACATCCTCATCCCCCTTGATGCTAATGCCCGAGGCTTCGATACTATCACTTAAGGTGGCGCTGCCTCCGCTGATGGTGCCAGTGTCAAAACTCAGCGATTGATTACTATCAGGCACGGCTTGATTGCCTAAACCATCGACCCAAGTTTGCTCGGCATCGCTCCAAATAAGCTCGGACATATCAATGACATCCAAAATGATGTTACCATCCTCATAGCGCCAGACCAATTCATAATCATCACGCAGAACACCCGAGACCATGTCCGCCGTCAGGCTGCTGGTGCAATCATTGGCCACATTGCTAAAAATCGTGTACGAACCAGCCCCCAAGCTCGCCTCGCCATCCACACTAAAGTCAATGGAGAAGACGTAGTTGATGCTAAGTTGGGCGTTACCATCTAAGTTCAAGGTCCAATCATCGCTGCCTGTCCAAGCTTGGCTGTAGCTCAATTCGCTCGCGAGACCAAGGAAGGTTGTTGTGCCCGAGATGCTGTTACCAGCCCCCGTGATGACGATGTCGCTGTAGAACCAGCGGTACCGGTCTTGAAGTGTGATTGCTGCCCCATCCAGATAGAGGGTGGCACCCGTGTTAAATTTGGTGTTGACCGCTTCCATCTGCACCCCTTTACCTAAATACAAGGAGGCACCCGAGTTGAAGGAGCCACCGCCAAAGACCAGCTTGCTGTTATCCTGCGCTTCAAATCGACCATAGATGGCGCACATGGTGCCCATGTTCGCCTCTGCCCCCGATTCAATGATGGTCGAGCCACGCAAGTAGCTGCTAAAGCCTGTGACATTAATCTTGCTGCCACTGGTAATCGTCAGGCTGCTGTTGGCGTTGGTTGTGATGCGTTGCAGCAGCAAGTTGTCCGTGTCAGCATTGCTGGTGATGCGAACATCGGCATTGTCCAAACTCAGGTAGCTGAGTGCGGTGTTACTCATGTAAGAATCACTGAGGCTTGAATCTTGATTCATCGTGATGGTGGCCCCACCCGCGCTGGCGGAGCTGATGCTGATTTGCTCGCCAAGGCTCAAGGTGGCCCCATCGGCAATGCTCACCGTGCTCTGCTGACCAATGGAGCTGCTGGCCATGTACATGTTTTTGGCTATGGCCATGGTGACCCCCTCCAAGCTGACATCCTGCATGCGATTCTCGCTCATGCTCGCCCCTTCTGCCAAGCTGATGCTACCCCCTGATAAGGCGAGGCTACCCAGCATCAACTGACTGCCATCATCCGTACTGTGGATTTGTACAATCCCACCATCGGCACCACCGATGATTTGGCTGAGGCTACTCGTGCCGCCAAGCACTGCCGTGGCGGATTTTTGGACGGTGATTTGCTCTGTGCTCAGCCCCCCTACAAACTTGGTGCTGCCACCACCCGTCACCGTGATGCTACCCTCGCTTATCTCAATGCTTTGCATCATGCTGAGGTAGCTCTTGCTGGCGACATCAAAGGTGTAGCTACCGCCCTCCTCAAAATTGAAGCTCTGGTAGACATAGACTTCCTTATCAATACCATTGGTACCGATGGTGGTATCGCTCGCCATTTTGACGTTTAAGGCATCGCTGTGGTCAAGTTTCGTGGCTTGATTGCCCAATAAGAGGGTCGAACCCGCAGCCATGTTCAGCTCAATCTCAACAGCGGAGTCGCTGCTATCATAGGCAACCAAACCCGCGTTTGCTTGAAGAGTACCGCCTTTTTCCACATTGATGACATTGCTGCTGCCGCCCATGCTCACGATGCCCGAATTGAGGGTCAATTGTCCCTCAACGGTGACGAGGCTGGTACCATCGCTGTGGCCCGAGATGATGAAGGATGAGTTCGCGTCTGCGGTGGCGGTGGTCGTGCCTGTGATTTCCAGCTCCGTACCGCGGCCAATGGTAAGACTTGTTTCCGTATCACCGGTGGATGTGTAGCGCAGCAGCAGCTCGTTGATGCGGTAAGTCGCACTTTGGGCGTTCGCATCGCTGTTGGTCGCGTTAAGCGTTAAATTGACCCCAGTATCCAACCACATTCTGATATTTTGATCGAGCAATGCACCGCTGCCCAAATATAAAGTGATATCACCCGTGTGCTTCACCAAATTATCCATAAATGCATCGGATGAGTTACCAACAGCACCGCCGCCAACTGTCAGGCTGGCGCCATCGCTCAAGCGGATGCTGCCACCGCTGCTCATGTTCAACTCGTTAGCGGTGGAAGTCCCCGACATGAGCAGTTGGGTACCCATCAGCGTAATGACATCAAAGTTGTAGCCAGCGACATCCTGCGAGACGAGATTCAACATACCGCTGCTAAGGGTGATGTCGCCTGTGTAGCTGCTAAGCTGCTTGGCGTAGTTCAATGTTGTGCTTGAATGAGACATGGCGATGATGAGTTCACTGTCTGCATCTGCGGCTTGATAAAGGCGCACGTCACTGTGCAGGGCATCGTCCTTTAGTGTGAGGCTGGCGCTGCCGTTGAGGGTGAGTTGATCAGTCACGAGGACGTAGCTATCACCCGTGAGCTCAAGGTCTACGTCGTAGACCGCCCAAAGGGTGGAGAAGATATTTTCTGCCAAGGTGACCTGCGAATCAGCCGTGGTGAAGTAGATGCTGGCACTATCGCGATAGAGAATCTCCTTGCTACCATCAACAGTGCTCAGGCTGCTGCCTATTTGCAGGGTAAGCTCACCACCGCGTTGGTACACTAAACTGCTGAGGATGTAGCTCAGGCTGCCATCACTGTTAAAGCTGATGTTTTTATTGCTGCTATCAAAGCCCGTCAGGTTGGTGGCACTATCAAAGCGACTCAAGTCATATGTCACGTCCCCCGCGACAAGGCTGAGGCTGTAAACACCAGTGCTGATATCGTAATCCCACGCGCTCTCCTGCAGGGAGGTGAGGTCGAAGACAAAATCATCACTGAGAATCAGGGTGCCATCATTGATGATTTGCCCCGCCTCTGTCACCGAGATGCTGCCCGAAATGTTCAGGCTTTGACCCGCGCTGATGCTCAGCGTACTGCCCTCCTTGAGTAAAAGTGTACCCTCATTGATAATGCTGGCCGAAGCACCCAAATTCAAGGCTGTATCCGCCTGCACGGTGGCACCTGCAGCAATGCTGGCAGTCGTCACGGTGACATTACTGCTAAGCTTGAGGGTGGCATCCTTTTCAAGGCTGAGATTGTTCAGCGTGGCACCAGCTGCGAGCTCGACAAGCCCTTCACCTTGGATGTTCGCGGAGAGGCTGTCACCAGCCACATTCATGCCCATGAGCAAGGTTTTTCCTTTGCCCGAGCTGGCAAGATTGATAGTCGCGCCTGATTCGTAGTTCAAGGTGGCCTTGAGGGTGGTGGTAGCATCCACCCCATTGTCGCTGATGGTCGCACCATCCATCAGGGTGATGGACATGATGGTGCCATAGTCCACGCTGCTATCCGCTTGATTGCCCAAAGATACGGTCGCACCGGATTCGATGTTCATGCTCAGGCTTTCACCTGCCACCTCGGCGGCTAAACCTGCGTTGAGGACGAGGGTACCACCATCTTTGACCCTCAGGGTGCCATCACCGCTAAAGTTCATGATGCCCGAGTTGAGAATCAGCGTTCCGCAAACATCAACATTACCGCCTTCGCTATGACCACTAAGAATGAAGGAACTATCGGTCCCTGATGATTTAAGCACCGTGCCCGATACGGTGAGGGTAACACCTTCACCGATGGTAAGAAGGCTACTGCCTTTACTGTAGCCAACGAGCAACTGATTCATATCCACGCTTGCGGATGGGTTGGCGTAGTTGCTCTCGGCAAGGCTGAATGTCAAGTTGCCTCGCGTCCATATGGTCTCATCAACATCCATGCTCACGCCATTACCTAAGGTAAAGGTCAGATTGTTATCCAGCTTGATCCATGCGGCGGAGCTGTCCACCAAATTGAACCTTGAGTTATCGCTCAGGGTGATTGAGCCATCGCTACTTGTACTCAGGCTAGAGAGGGTGATTACACCACCCAGCGTCAGGCTGCCACCGCTGTAGTTGAGGCTGCCCAATGTGATGCTACCGCTGAGGCTGTTGGTGCCCCCCGTGGTGCTCAATCGATCAGCCGCGATAACACCATCGAAGCTGCTGGTGCCATCATTAAAGACCAGCTCACCCACGTCCAGTGAAGCCGTGCCAGTGAAGCTGCCGCCATTGACCGTTAAGTGGGAAAATTGAAAGCTTTCGCTGATTGATGAACCCAGCTGAAGGGTGCCCTTATCAAGGATAACTTGACCGCAAAACGTCTTGAGTTGTTCCCCATAGTTGAAGACGGTATTCGCATCCGTGGCAGAGAATTGAACAATCCCCGCGCTGTTGCTGCCAGTGCCAACGCTGGTCGCGCTACTCAGGGCATCATCCGTTAAAATCAAGGTGGAATCGCCCGCAAAAACGAATTGAAGGGCGCTGAGTTTGTTGCCATTTCCCGTCAGTGTAAACTCAATACCATCCAAGGAAATCATGTGGGTGGATACATTGCTGGTGAGGGTGGCATGCGTATCAACCTCAATAGACAAGGCAAGGCCATTGCTAAAGCTTTGTTGCGTGCCTGTTGCAGAATTAGTGAAGAGGACATCGGGCTCAGCCGTACCCCAGTTGAAGCTGTTAGCACCCGTGTAGCGCACGATATCAGCATCACCCAAATCGAAGCTGATGCTGCCATCGCTGTTGAAGCTGTAGCTACCAAAGCTGTTGAGCCCGATAAAATTGCTAAGGCTCAGGGAACTGATATCGTAACCATTGTCGCCATCAGCATCCCCAAAGAGCTGGAAGGTGTAGAGCCCATTGTTAAGCGTCCATTGACCAGTCGCAGAGCTGAGGTCAAAGATGATGCCACTCGACAAGCTGATGGCACTGCTGTCACTGACGAGGATTTGGCTTTGCTCATTGACGACGATGGTGCCATCCAACTGAAGACTTAAGCTGGATGAAGCCGTGAGCGTGGCACCTGATTCGAGAACAAGCGTGCCCGTGCTGTAATTTTGAATGAGGGTGGAGATGGAACTACCCCTGGCGATGTTGAGGGTGCCGTAATTGAGCAAGGCTCCACTGGTAGAGGCACCAGAGTTGACATTCAGCTCGCCATGATTGATGATGGGACCCATGACCTTGGAGCCGCTGAGGAGATTGGTTTCACCATAATTATAGATACCTCTGCTACTATCGTAATTGGCTGTTCCCGAAAGGTTGAAAGTACCGTAAACGAAGAGGTTCGTGTTATTATTGAGAACTAAAGTCGTAAGATTGAGGGTGTAGCCCTCCATGACATGGGCGTCATTGCACATAGCAATATTAAGCGTCTTGGCAGTGATGTTGCTAGCTAAGTAATAGTCAGCATAATCATAGCTCGTACCGAGATTGATGACGGGCGCGGTGATACGCTCATTGGTGATAGTAGCACCCTTGGAGTAGCTGTAAGTGATAGACTCGCTGGAACTACCATTGAGGTAAATACTACCCGTGCCAGAAGCGGAGGAACTGCTCGTGCCCGTAAAGGTGAGGAAGAGCCCGCCTGAGTAAGTAGCGGCAGAAACATTATCAGCCTTGCCAGAGGTGATATCACCCGAGTAGTTGCTTAGATTGCCCGTAAAAATATACTCTTGGTAGCAGGAGGTGCTGCTCCAATTGTAGAAATTGATATCGCCCGAGCCAAGAATGGCGGCATTGAAGTAATACTCCGCGTGATTGGAAGAACTTAAACCACCGCCATAGCCATTGCTGATATCCATCTGTTCAATGGTGATAGTCTCGGCCGTGTAGGAGACATCAGAGCTTGTTGCATTGGGGAAATAATTATCGTTGAAGGAAGCATCTGAATCGTGAACCATCTTAAACGTAATCGTATCAAGATTTGTTGATGAGCATGCGGCGGAGGCTGAACTGGAATTAGAGATCACGTAATCCACCGCTTGGCTAGGGGAGGCTGTGAAGAGCAAGCAAATGGGGAGTGCGAGTGATAAGGTGCCAGAAATGGGGGGGATTGAAGAGAAGGCGAAACAGGAAGTAAGGGCGAGACGGAGAGCGAGAGGAAGGTGGAGTTTCATGAAGGATGAGGAGTAGTAACGCTAGGGTACAGGGTAGCAAAAACACCAGCGGAAATCAAGCGCGGAAATATGAGTTTTGCAGCAGTGGGCGCAGCCAAAGCCGGGTCTGGGTACATATTGCGGCAGAGCAATATGAGAGGAAGAAAGCACACGACACTTCGTGTGCAGCCAAAGCGGAGCTTTGGTGATGACGAGCAGTACCCAGTGGGGTGCAGGGGCATTTTGCACTGCAAAATGAGAGGAGAATAGTGAGGGACACTTGACTTTCGTCGTCTCAGCATTGCTCAGCCGCAATCAGACCCCTCGCGCTGCTTCGCAGCGCTCACCCCCTGTTCAAGGGGCTGCTACCCTCAAAAATCCCCTTGTCTTGTGCTTCTTCGTCTTGCAGACGGCTAGGCATCGCCCAGCCCCCGCACCAAGCCTCATTCCCCCATCTGCGCATTAACCTGCTGCATCGTCTCCACAATCTTATCATTCACATTGTGGCGGCACATGCCCTCAGCCATGCGAATCGCATTATAAATCGCCACCTTATTCGCCGATCCATGCGCAATAATCGAAATCCCATTCACCCCCATCAATGGGGATCCCCCCACCTCATCAGCACTCAATCGCTTCTTAATAAATTTAAAAACGCCCGACATCAACATAGCCCCCACCATCGCGATAGGGCTCTTCTTAATCGCGGCCTTCATCCATGTGGAGAAGGTTTTGGCGGTCGCTTCAATGCTCTTAAGCATCACGTTGCCTGTAAAGCCATCGGTCAAGATGACACTTAACTCACCTTCAAAAATATCATGCCCTTCGCAGTTCCCTGTAAACTCAAAGGGGAAATCAATGCTTTTGGTGATTTTGCTAAACAACTTGTAGGTTCCTTTGGAAAATTCACTCCCTTTGCTATCTTCCGTCCCATTGCTCATGATGCCCAGCTTGGGGTTCTTGTGACCATAAATATAAGTCGCCATCAAGGAAGCCATGACGCCATAACCCACCAAATGGCTTGGCTTGGCATCGGGGTTCGCCCCAGTGTCGGTCACCAGCACGTAGCCATTGGCCGAGGGGATGGGGGAGATGATACCCGCGCGTTCAATGCCTGGCAGTAGGCGCAGTTTGATGGTGCTAGCTGCAACAGCTGCCCCAGTGTTACCTGCGCTAAGCACGGCATCAGCACGACCTTCCTTCACCAAATCAACCGAGATGCTCATGGAGGAGTTCTTCTTCTTGCGTACCGCCATCAGCCCGCTTTCATTCATTTCTACCACTTCAGAGGCATGGACAATCTCAATGCGTGGGTTACCGCTCAGGCCTGCGCGCTCGCATTCTGCCTTTAAGCTGGTCTCATCACCGACGAGGAAGATTTTTTCAATGGCGGGGATTTGCTCAAGAGCAAGTTTGGCACCATCAATATTAATAGAGGGGGCGTTATCACCGCCCATGGCATCGAGTGCAAGTTTCATAGTAGTATGTAAAAAAAGAAAAAGGCTATAACAGCAGAATCTACTCTACCAAATGAAGCCGATTTGTCAACTGAATAAGGGTGCCAAGCACGCTCCACCCCCCTCATGAAGCAAAAAAACCGCTTGGTGCCGAAGCAACAAGCGGTGAAAAAAATATGAAAAAAAATGAAGGAGATGAATTAGTCAACCAACTTGACGATGATTTCTTCGCCCTTGTGGTTGATGTATGTACCGCATTGGCGGCATGCTGTGTGTCCAGGAACTGCTGCACCGCACTTCTTACAAGTGCCGAGCTTAGGTGCCTTCCAAGCCAACGCTGCGATGCGGGAGCGTTGCTTCATCTTCGAGGTTCTGCGTTTAGGAGCTGCCATAAGATTATATAGAGGTTAAGAATGATGAGTGTTGTGTTTCGAGTTGCCGTAACGCAATACTTCCGAATGCCAAAAAGAAAAGCCACGATGCTTTCGCATCACTTCCTTCTTCAACCCACCCAGATGTGAACTCGCTTGCGCGACTTACTTCTCGGGGAATTGATTTAAGGCATCCCAAACGCTGTTGCTACTCGGGGTGGCAGATTGTACACTTGATTGGGGGTCATTGTCCAGACTAAAATCACAAAATGCTGAATTTATTTCACATTCTTGCCCAGAAAGCTCACATTTTGGGTAAGTTGGGATGTCTAAAACGAGTTCTTCGCGCAATTGTTCGGTCAAATCAACCATCAACTTGTCGGTGCAATCTTCCGAAACGGACAGCTTTTCGCACTCCATCGTGTGCTCAAATTGCCCTAAGCAGCGTCCGCAGCGAAAGCGAAATGGCGCGCTGATGTAGCCCGTGGCCAGTAGCTCGGTCTCAAAAAGCTGCACATCCAAATCGTAGTAGAGCGGGCCCACACTTTGGATTTCATCATTATCAAACCCAAAGATAGAGCCATCAATCTCTCCTGAGATATGACGACCAGCTGGCGGAAAATCCTCCAGCGAAATAAGAAGTCGTTGTTCCATGCGTGTATTCTATCGGAAGCCGTAGCTTACTTCAAGTAATTCTCTGCCTTTTTCTTGAAGGCGACAACATCAGGCTGGTTGGACTCTGTAAGCGTGGCGGCAAAGACGTCAAGCGCAGCTTGCTGCTTCTTAGAGAGCTTGCTGGGGATTTCCACCTCAATCTCGGCCATCAGGTCACCACGGCGCTTGTCGTGCAAACCGGGGACACCTGCGCCATTGACGCGCAGAATCGTGTTATTTTGCGTGCCTGCGGCAATCTTGACCGTTGTGGCACCATCCAGCGTTGGGATGGACAGGGTACCACCACTCATCGCCAGTGTCAGCGGGATGGGTACCGTGCAGCTCAAATCGCGACCCTCGCGGCTGAAGATGGCATGGGGCTTGACCTCAATATAGATGTAAAGGTCGCCCGTTTCACCACCGCAGATGCCGGCATCACCATTGTTGGTGGAGCGCAGCTTCTTGTTGCTTTCAATACCCGCAGGGACATTGATGGTGATTTGCACTTCCTTTTCCACACGACCCTCGCCACGGCAAGCGGGGCAGGGGTTGGTCACGCTCATGCCTGCACCATGGCAAGTTGGGCATGTAGTTTGTTGGACAAAGAAGCCACTTTGACGCGTCACCACACCATGACCTTGGCAGGTCTGGCAAGTCTTGTACCCCGCCTTACCATCCTTGGAACCCGTCGCATGGCAGGTATCGCAGGGGACGAGACGCTCCAACTCAATCACCTTTTGGCAACCGCGCGCGGCCTCCTCCAAGGTGATATCCAAATCATAGCGCAGGTCAGAGCCCGGTTGAGCAGGCGTAGCAGGGCGTCGGCTGCGGCTGCCGCCACCACCAAAACCACCAAAGCCGCCAAAACCACCTTGGCCACCAAACATCTGGGCAAAAATATCCATCGGGTCCACACCGCCACCGCCGCCAAAGCCACCTTGACCACCAGAATTCTTATAATTCTCGTGACCCATGCGGTCGTAAGCCGCGCGCTTGTCAGCATCGCTCAAGACCTCGTAGGCCTCGCCCAGCTCCTTGAAAGCCTCCTCAGCCGCCTTATCATCGGGATTGCGGTCTGGGTGGTATTTCATCGCCAGCTTGCGATAAGCCTTCTTAATCGTGCCATCATCCGCATCGCGGGAGACACCGAGAACCTCGTAATAATCTTTAGACATCGTTTATCGAAAAGTGTGTGGGTTGGAGAGAGGGTCGGGGCGATTCAGGCTTCAGGTGCAGCCTCGGCGGCAGGTGCCGCAGCCGTCACCACATTGACAGGGCGCAGCAAGCGATCCTTGAGCATGTAACCCTTGCGAATCACACGAACAATGCTACCCTCGGGCAGCTCGCTCGCTTCACTTTGGATGGCCTCATGCTTGTTGTGGTCGAAGGCCTCGCCCACCTCGGCATTGATGGCGGTGGCACCCTGATTTTCAAGGAAGTCAGCCAGCTGCTTTTGCACCATATTCATCCCGATGTAAATCATCGAATTGGTATCCTGCTGAGCAGCCATCATCATACCCATCTCGAAATTGTCCACGACGGGGAGCAACTCTTCTAGGAGGCGCTGGGTGGCATAGCGATTAAAATCCTCGCGCTCTTTGATGCAGCGCTTGCGGTAATTATCATACTCAGCAGCAGTGCGCATGGCCATATCGCGCCACTTCATCAACTCATCCGTCGCTGTCTCAGCCTCATCCAGATCCGTTTGGTCAACAGCTGGGTCAGCATTCACCTCAGGCATCTCAGGCTCGGGGGTATCGCAGCCGCAATCGGCACCAGCGGCATCAGGGCAAACATTCTTTTCCTCCTCGGGGGTAGGAATCTTTGTTTCGTCAGAACTCATGCGCGTAACTGTAACGCGCGAGGGCAAGCACGTCAACCACGAGTTGTGGCATAAATCAACCAAATAGAGCAAAAAATCACCAAAACCGCTTGACCTCAGCACCTCAACGCGCTAAAATCACCCCCACACAACACAATGGAGCTATGGTGTAATTGGCAACACACCGGTTTCTGGCACCGATATTTGGGGTTCGAGTCCCTATAGCTCTATCGGAATAAAACGCTGCATATCAATATGTAGCGTTTTGTGTTAGGTGCCAGAAACCCTACGCGGTGGCACCGATATGTTGGGCTTCGAGTCCCTATAGCCCTATCGGAATAAAGCGCAGCATATCAACGTGCTGCGCTTTTATTTTGTGGAAATGGGTATTTCCTTCCACTCGATTTGGGTATCGTGCGGATAGGGTATTACTTGATGTTCATCCTGTAATTGAGCTCGTTGATTGATGACTTCTGCATGGTCTGAGCCGATGGTGTAGCGCCAGCAGAGATTGAGGGGCGTTCTTGTTGTAGTCCGTGCTGCATTCGGCAAAGATGTCGGTGATTTGTAGCCAGATTCTGCGTTCGCTGCTGCGGATGGAGCGCACGCGTTCCAGCAGCTCTTTAAAGTAGTCTTTGTTGAAGGTGGCTTTTCCCTGCTTAAGTCGGTCGTCATCCATGGCAAAACCTTTGATGATGTATTCCTTCAACACCTGTGTCGCCCAGATGCGGAAGTGAGTCGCCTTGCTGCTGTTGACGCGGTAGCCGACGGAGATGATGGCATCGAGGTTGTAAAATTTGGTGTCACGACTCTGGGTTTTGCCGACGATGGCACCGTGGGAAGTGGTTGTTTCCATTTTGGAAATAACCACTTCAGGAAGCAGTTCGCCACTCTCAAAGATGTTTTTGAGGTGCTTGGCAATCGCGGGTACTTGAACACCAAAAAGCTCGGCCATGGCTTTTTGTGTTAGCCAAAGGCTTTCATCTTTGATGGTGGCTTCAATCGCGACATTTCCATCAGCGGCGGTGTAGAGGAGAAAATTCGGGGTAGTTATGGGCAGTGCGTCCTGTTCCTTTGATTCAAGATACAGCAAATTGCTGGTGGCTTCAATCCTAAAAGGGTAGCGTGGCTGCTTTATCGTTGACGGTCTAGGGTACCTCTTGGGTGGCTCCTTTAAAATGAGGCGACCATGATGAACGACACCTTGACACACATTTACCATATTTGTTGAGCTTGGGGCTATTCGGCGCCCTCGTTTCATTCAGAAGTTAAGCATGGCTAACTTTTAAGCCTGTGTGAATTACAGGTTTTTTTGTCCTTTTTTGGTTTTTTCTAATTTTTTCCTCTTAGCTAGGCGTTTGGTGCTTGCCTTTTAGCAGAAATTGCGCTATGGTGAAGCCGCAAATAGCCTACCGCTAATTATGAAGGACATCATCAACACTGCATCCCAGTTCGTCACCTCCTCTGTCGGTCGCAAGATTCTTGTGGCTCTCACTGGTGCGTGCCTCCTCCTATTCCTCGTGGGTCACTTGGCCGGTAACATGACCGTGTACGCAAGCACAGAAGCTGGCGATCCATGGATCAATTACTACGCCCAAGGTCTTCACGCCATGCCTGCATGGTTGCTCTGGTCCATCCGTTTGGGCTTGCTTGCAGTGGCTCTCGTTCACATGGGCTTCACCTTGATGCTCAAGTACGAAAATGTCAATGCTCGCCTCAACTACCAGAAGGAAGGTACCCTCAAGGCGACCCTTTCCTCCCGCAGCATGGTCTTGACTGGTGTGATGATTGCCTGCTTCTTGGTCTTCCACTTATGGCAGTTGACCATCAATGGTGACCCTGCTGATTGTAAGGGACACATCGTCCATGCCTTTAGCAACCCCGTTTGTGCTATCTTCTATATTGCGGCTATCTGCTGCCTCTTCATGCACGTGCGCCACGGTTTCCAATCCATCTTCCAAACCCTCGGTTTGGCAACACGTAAGATTCGCCCCCTTTACGACTTGGCAGGTATTGCCTTCGGTGTCGTGGTCTGCGGTCTCTACATCTCCATCCCAGTCGGCGTTATGATCGGCTTCATCAAGTAAATTAAACGAACCATTTAACTTATTAAACGCCCTACCGCTATGAACGACATTCAATTTCCCGTAAGCGACTTCATGCCCAGTGCATGTATCCCTGAAGGTCCTATCGAAAAGAAGTGGACCAAGTACAAGGCCGACGCCAAGCTCATCAACCCCAACAACCGCCGTAAGTACACTGTACTCGTCGTAGGTTCTGGTCTTGCTGGTGGTGCCGCTGCTGCTACCCTTGCTGAACTTGGCTACAACGTCAAGTGCTTCTGCTACCAAGATAGCCCACGTCGCGCCCACTCCATCGCAGCCCAAGGTGGTATCAATGCCTCCCACAACTACCAAAACGATGGTGACTCCGACTACCGCCTCTTCTACGACACCATCAAGGGTGGTGACTTCCGTGCCCGCGAAGCAAACGTTTACCGCTTGGCCGAAGTATCCCGCAACATCATTGACCAATGCGTTGCCCAAGGCGTCCCATTCGGTCGTGAATACGGTGGTCTGCTCGACAACCGCTCCTTCGGCGGTTCCCAGCTCAAGCGTACCTTCTACAGCCGTGGTCAAACTGGTCAGCAGCTTTTGCTCGGTGCCTACCAAGCCATGGAAAAAGAAATCGGCAAGGGTCACATCGAAATGCACACCCGCACCGAAATGCTTGACCTCGTCGTTGTTGATGGTCACGCCAAGGGTATTGTTGTACGTGACATGGTCACGGGCGAAATCAAGAGCTACGCGGGCGACACCGTCCTTGTTGCCACAGGTGGTTACGGCCGCTGCTTCTTCCTCTCCACAAACGCCATGGGTTGTAACGTTGGTGCCGCCCACGCTTGCTGGAAGAAGGGTGCCTACTTCGCTAACCCCTGCTTCACCCAAATTCACCCCACCTGCATCCCCGTCAAGGGCGACTACCAAAGCAAGTTGACCCTCATGTCCGAATCCCTTCGTAATGACGGTCGTATCTGGGTGCCTAAGAGCCGAGAAGTGGCCGAAAAGATTCGCAAGGGCGAAATGAAGGCCTCCGAAGTTGCCGATGGCGACCGCGACTACTACCTTGAACGCAAGTATCCATCCTTCGGTAACTTGGCCCCACGTGACATCTCCTCCCGCGCTGCTAAGGAAGCCTGTGATGACCAACGCGGCATCGCCCAAACAGGATTTGGCGTCTTCCTTGACTTCAAGGACAGCATCGAACGCATGGGCAAAGAATGGATTGACGGCCAATACGGCAACCTCTTCGAAATGTACGAAGAAATCACCGACGTTGACCCACACGAAGAACCCATGATGATTTACCCAGCCAGCCACTATACCATGGGTGGTCTTTGGGTTGACTACAACCTCATGTCCTCTGTACCCGGTCTGCACGTCCTTGGTGAAGCCAACTTCTCCGACCACGGTGCTAACCGCTTGGGTGCATCCGCCCTCATGCAAGGCCTTAGCGATGGCTACTTTGTCATCAGCTCCACCTTGCCAACCTACCTCACCTCCATCACACCTGGTAGCGCCACAACCGCAGCACCAGAGTTCAAGGAAGCAGAAGAAGCCGTCAAGGCACGCATCCAAAAGATGATGGACGTCAAGGGTACCCGCACACCAGACGAAATTCACCGTGAACTCGGTCAACTCATGTGGGACAACGTTGGCATGGGCCGCACGAAGGAAAGCCTCATGGCCGCCATCGAACGCATCCCAGCCATCCGCGACGAGTTCTGGAAGAACGTCAAGGTCTCTGGCAGCACACAAGGCATGAACATGGAACTTGAAAAGGCATGGCGCCTCGCCTGCTACACCGAGTTCTGCGAACTCCTTTGCTACGATGCCTTGGCACGTGAAGAATCCTGCGGTGCTCACTTCCGATTGGAACACCAACTCGATGACGGTGAAGCCAAGCGTAACGACGAAGAATTTGCCTACGTCGCAGCATGGGAATTCACCAAGGTTGGCGAACTGCCCATCCTTCACAAAGAACCCCTCACCTTCGAAAGCATCCACCTCGCCATCCGCTCCTACAAATAAATAAGGAGAGAGAACGAACATTAACAAAACCCTATAAACATAGAATAGAACAATGGCTAATCTCAATCTCACCCTCAAGGTATGGCGCCAAGACTCCCCAACATCCAACGGTTCCATCCAAACCTACCAAGCAGTTGACATCCCAGAGGAAGCATCCTTCTTGGAAATGCTCGACATCGTCAACGAAGGGCTTGTCCGCGATGGGCAAGAACCCATCCACTACGACCATGACTGCCGCGAAGGTATCTGCGGTATGTGCTCCCTGACCATCAACGGCATCCCCCACAGCGGTGGCAAGGTCAGCAAGGTAACAACCTGCCAACTGCACATGCGCAAATTCAAGACAGGTGACACCATCTGGATTGAACCCTTCCGTGCCGAAGCATTCCCATTGCTTCGCGACTTGGTTGTTGACCGCTCTGCACTCGACAAAATCATCGCCTCTGGTGGCTTTGTAGACGTACGCACCGGTTCCGCACCAAACGCGAACAACATGCCCATCTGCAAAAAGACATCCGAAGCCGCATTTGACGCAGCAGCCTGCATTGGCTGTGGTGCCTGTGTAGCAAGCTGCAAGAACAGCTCGGCCATGCTCTTTACCTCCGCCAAAGCTGCGCACCTTAACCTGCTGCCACAAGGCAAGCCAGAAAAGAACAAGCGTGTCTTAGCCATGGTTCGCCAAATGGACGCCTTGGGCTTTGGTAACTGCACCAACCAGTACGAATGTGAAGCAGCATGTCCAAAGGGCATCTCCGTTGATAACATTGCGAAACTGAACCGCGACTACATGATTGCCTGTGCATCGGAAGGTGCTGGCGTATTTGCGTAAGCGCAATTAGCGAAAGAATATTTGCAAGAAG
>JAWXTZ010000026.1:0-20929 GCA_044433085.1 Akkermansia sp. | reverse complement strand
CGCGACCAATGCTGCCGCTGCTGTGGGTGGTGCCGGCGGCGTCTCGGTAGCTGCTGGTGTTGACGCGGTCGTTGCCGATGCTGCCACTGCTGTGGGTGGTGCCGGCTGCATCTTTGTATTGGGTGATGTTGACGCGCTGCCCTTGGGCGTTGGTGCCTGATATGTGGGTGGTGCCAGCGGCATCGGTATAGCTGTTGAGTTGGGCTTGCGCGATGCTGCTAAGGAGGAGTAGGGTGGCGATGCTGGGTGTTTTCATGGAGGGCATAGGAGATTATAGGAGATTGTAGGAGATTGTAGGAGATTATCTATTAGTATGGTTGTTGTGCTTGATTTGTCAAGTTTGTTTGTTGCTGTTTTGGCGGCTGCGGAAAATTGGCTCGCATTCTGAGCTGTATATGCTAATATAGAGGTCACTTATGTTATCAGATCGTACAAAAGCAGGTATTGAGCGTGCTCCGCACCGTAGCCTCATGCGCGCATGTGGCATGTCGACTTCCGATATTGAGAAGCCTTTTATTGCTATTTGCAATTCATTTAATGAAGTTATTCCCGGTCACGTGCACCTTAATAAGGTGTCCGAGTTGATTAAGGAGGAGGTTCGTCGTGCTGGCGGTACTCCTATTGAGTTTAATTTGATTGGTGTTTGTGATGGTATTGCCATGGCTCATCAAGGGATGAAGTTTTCTCTCGCAAGTCGTGAGTTGATTGCTGATAGTGTCGAAACGATGCTTTCTGCCCATGCTTTTGATGCTTGTATCTGCATCCCTAACTGCGATAAGATTGTCCCTGGTATGATCATGGGGGCGCTTCGTTGCAATATTCCTACGATTTTCTGTTCTGGTGGTCCGATGGCTGCTGGTAAGGCTCGTGATGGTCGTGTGCTTGATTTGAATAGTGTGTTCGAGGCTGTTGCTGCTTGCAAGGCTGGTAAGATGACGGAGGATGATTTGCTTGATGTTGAATGCAATGCTTGCCCCGGTGCTGGTTCTTGCTCGGGTATGTTTACGGCTAATTCGATGAATTGTTTGACGGAGGTTTTGGGTCTTTCCTTAGCTGGTAATGGTACTTTGCTTGCTCTTTCCCCAGAGCGTGAGGAGTTCTGGCGAGCTTCTGCTCGTCGTGCTGTTGAGATGGCGAAGGCTGCTGGCCCATGCCCTCTTGAGCTTGTGACGGAGAAGAGTATTGATAATGCCTTTGCTTGTGATATGGCGATGGGTGGCTCGACCAACACGGTCTTGCACACGCTTGCGATTGCGCAGGAAGCTGGTATTAGCTACGATTTGCGTCGCATTGATGAAATCTCTAAGGCGACACCTAATGTTTGCAAGGTGGCTCCAAGTTCTAAGTTCCATATGCAGGATGTGCTTCGCGCGGGTGGTATTATGACGATTTTGGCTGAAATCAGCAAGAAGGCAGGTACGCTTCACACGGAGGTGCCTATGGTGAGTGGTCAATCCATGGCCGAGCAGATTGCTGGCTTGAGCACGCAGGACGATGTGGTCATCCGCACGCTGGATAATCCTTACTCTCAAGATGGTGGTTTGGCGATTCTCTTTGGCAATCTTGCCGAGGAGGGTTCTGTTGTGAAGAAGGCGGGGGTGCTGCCTGAGATGATGGTTCACACGGGGCCTGCCGTGATTTTTGAAAGCCAAGAGGCGGCTTGCGCCGGCATTCTTGCTGACGAGGTGAAGGCTGGTGACGTGGTTGTCATCCGCAACGAAGGCCCTAAGGGTGGCCCTGGTATGCAAGAGATGCTTGCCCCTACGAGTTACATCATGGGTAAGGGCTTAGGTAATTCCGTGGCTCTTATTACGGATGGTTGTTTCTCGGGTGTGACTCACGGTGCGTGCATTGGTCACGTATCCCCCGAGGCTGCTGAGGGTGGTTTGATTGGTGTGGTGGAAGCTGGTGATATCATCACCATTGACATCCCAAACCGTAGCATCAGTGTTGATTTGAGCGATGAGGTGATTGCCGAACGTCGCGCGAAGTGGGTACCTACGATGCAGGAGGCGCAAGGCAAGTGGCTGAAGCGCTACCGCAAGTTGGCGACCAATGCTAGCAAGGGCGCTGTCCTTCAATAAAGAAATTTTTATGAGTAATAATACACAAAATCCAATCGTTAAGTATTTCTCCGAGTTCGGGGTGCTTAGGGATTGTGGTAAAAACTTCTGGCTGACGAATGTCATTCAGTTCTTTGACGGTTTAGGGTACTTTACGATGATTCTCATCTTGGCCCTATTTTATAAGAATTACTGTGGTTTTACGGATGCAAGCGCGACTTTCTGGGTGGGTATGTACACCCTGCTGATGTCGATGTTTGTGTTGGCCGTGGGTTCCATTTGCGATATTATTGGCTTGCGCCGTACGTATGCGATTGGTTTTGCGATTCTGATTGTGGGTCGTCTCATCATGGGTATGGGGACGGATATCGGCACGGGGTGGCTGGGGCTGCCCCAATCCCAGTCCAGCTATTTGGTGATTGTGGGGATTGTGTTGATGGCCTTTGGTACCTCTTTCATGAGCCCCTGTATCACGACTTCGGTTCGTCGTTTCACGACGCTGCGTTCTCGTGCAACGGGCTTTAATTTCTATTATCTCTTCATGAATATTGGGGCGATTTTGGCAGGTGTTGCCATTGTTGACCCGCTGCGTTCTCATTTTGACCCCACGACGGGCTTGCTTTATGTGATTAATGTGGGTACGGCTTGTCATGCGATTGCCTTTGTCTTTACGCGTTTCATTGATGATGATTTTTATGCGGTCCCCGAGGAGCGTGTGACGAAGACGGCTGCTCAAACGAAGAGCCCCTTGACCTTGATTGGCGAGGTGATTCGCGAGCGCGCCTTCCAAAAGTTGGTGCTTTTCTTGGTGCTGACCTTGGGGGTTCGCCTTGTCTTTACGCTGCAGTTCTTGGTTATGCCGCAGTACTACACCCGTACGGTGGGCGATGACTTTCAACTGGGCTTCATCGGTTCCATCAACCCGACCATTATTGTCTTGGGTCTGATTGCCATTATTCCTATCCTCAATCGTTTTAAAACGGTGGATTTGATGATTTATGGTATGTCGATTTCGGCTTTGTCGTTGGGCTTTATGGCCATTCCTGCCGAGTGGTATTTGGTCTTGCCTGGTATTGAGACGATGTCGCAGGCTTACTTTGTTGCGATTGTGCTTCAAATTGTTGTGTTCGCTTTTGGTGAGCTGCTCTTTAGCCCTCGTTTCTCGGAGTATGTGGCACGTGTCGCACCTAAGGATAAGGTTGCCTCTTACATGTCTTTGGCTGGTTTGCCCATGTTCATTGCTAAGCCTTTCAATGGTGTATTGGGTGGTTTGCTGGTGTCTTACCTGTGCTACAATGGCATTGCGGCTAAGATTGATACGGGTCATGTCAGCTTCTGGCAATCGCCTGAGTTCATGTGGTCGATTTATTTGGTCGTCGCCTTGGTTTCCCCCATTGCGATTATTGCGACGAAGCGTATGTTCACGGCTGCTGTTGGCGAAAATGCGTCTGAAGAGTCAGAAAAGGCTTAACCTGATACCCCCTATAATATACGAATATGTCTGAAGAAAATAAGGTGAAGGATGGGGCTGATGCCCCCGCCGAACAAAAAACCAACTGGGCGCTCATCATTGGTGATATGCTGAAGTTGATGTTGATTGTCTCTTGCATTGGTGTGGTGTTCAAAATCGGTATGTCCTACTTTGAGCGCACGAGCCCCAGTGATGACTTGGTCTCCATCGTGTCCAAAAATCAAATGGATGCGCAGGGGGTCAATCCATCCTTTTTGGCAGAAATTGCGAAGGGTGAGAAGGCTGATGCCAATTTCATCAATTTGAAGGATGATAATTTGACTTCTCCCTTGATGTGGGTTTGCTACGCCAACTTTAACAATGCCTACGAGACGAAGAAGACGGATATTCAGCGTCTCTATTACGTGAAGTACTTCCTTGGTCGTGATAATCTGGAGCTGCAAGCGAAGGATAAGAATGGCTTTAATGCCCTGCATTGGGCTGCATGGAGTGGCTTGACGGAGTGCTGTTCCTTACTCATTAACGCTGGTTTGGATATGAATCAGCCCGAGGATAATGGCTACACACCACTGATGCTTGCCGCCCTGCGTGGCAATGATGAGTTGGTTGAAAACTTACTCGCCTTGGGGGCTGATGCGACTGCCACCAACAAGAAGGGTGAAACGGCAAAGGATATTGCGGTGAAGCATGCTGTGGCCTACAAATCGAGCGATGCATGGGTCTATGGTTTGATTTACAATCAATTCCGCGAAAATGCCTTTGAGCGCACGGTTGCCTTGTTACAAGGTGCTGCACCAGCGCCTGTTGACATGGCGGTGTTGGTGGAAAAGACCAATATCCCTGTTGCTGAGCAACTCAAGCAGATTGAGCGGCTGGAAAAGGCGGAGGCGGCTAAGCCCTGATGTTTTTATCTTTCTGATTTCGAAGAGGCAGTTCCTAGAGTGAACTGCCTCTTTTCTATTTGTTATCGAGCGGGCAGGGGGCTGTTATCATCATACCCCCGTATGATGAATATAATCCCCACTGCTATTGAAGATTTGAATAGCTCGGTCTTCGGCGCGCAAGATGTCGCCATGGCCTTGCCCAAGGAAAAGATGCCCGAGCATTCCATGCGGGCTGAAGATGCCTACCAGCTGATTGATGAGGAGTTGCTGCTGGATGGCAATGCCCGCCAAAATCTGGCGACCTTCTGCCAGACTTGGGATGACCCGCAGGTGCGTCGTTTGATGAACTTGTGCATTGATAAAAATTTGATTGATAAGGATGAGTACCCCCAGACGGCTCAGATTGAAATGCGTTGCGTGGCGATGCTGGCCGATTTGTGGAATGCGCCCAAGGGCGAGCCTACGGTGGGTTGCGCGACCATTGGCTCTAGCGAGGCCTGTATGCTGGCGGGCATGGCTGCCCTGTGGCGTTGGCGGGCGCGCCAGCAGGCGGCAGGTAAGCCTATTGATAAGCCCAATCTTGTCTGTGGGCCTGTGCAGATTTGCTGGCATAAGTTTTGCCGTTACTGGGGGGTGGAGATGCGCGAGCTGCCTATGGCGCCCAATGACTATGGTCTGACGCCAGAAAAGATGCTCACGCAGGTGGATGAGAATACCATCGTGGTCATGACAACCTTCGGCCTGACTTACACAGGGCAGTACGAGGATACAGCGGCTCTCTGTGCCGCCTTGGACAAGTTGGCGAAGGATGGGGGACCAGATATCGACCTGCATGTGGATGCGGCAAGTGGCGGATTTTTGGCTCCATTCCTTGCGCCTGAGCTCAAATTTGACTTCCGACTGGCGCGTGTCAAATCCATCAGCGCTAGTGGTCATAAATATGGTTTAGCGCCGCTTGGCTGTGGTTGGGTGCTGTGGCGTGAGCCTTCTGATATGCCCAAGGATTTGACCTTCGAGGTGAATTACCTCGGTGGCAGTGTGCCGACGATTGCCATCAATTTCTCTCGTCCAGCGGGGCAAATCATTGCCCAGTACTATGATTTTGTGCGTTTGGGGCGCGAGGGTTACCGACGCATCCACCAAGCTTGTTATGATGTCGCGGCCTATGTGGCCGAGCAGTTTGCTGTGTTGGGTGAGTTTGACTTCATCAGCACGGGGGCGGTGCACGCGGGTATTCCTGCCGTCTGTTTTTCGATGAAGGCTGATTTTAAGCCGGGCTTTGACCTTTACGAGCTTTCTGACCGCCTGCGCATGCGTGGCGGGCAGGTGCCAGCTTATAGCTTGCCAGCTGATGTGGAGGATATGGTGGTGATGCGCGTGATGATTCGTCAGGGGTTTTCCATGGATATGGCTAATCTTTTGATGAGTGATGTTGCCAGAGCGATGGATTTTTTGGCTTCTCGTGCAGCGGGACAAGGTGCGAGGGCCGAGGATATCATGAGCTTTAAGCATACATGAGGGAAGCTCTAAGGAACCTCTAGCTCACTCATCAAAAAGCTCCAAGTAGCAGGCTACTTGGAGCGGAATAGTTGAATGGTGTGAGAGTTTTTTTCGCTGGATTCTTGCAAGATGAAAGGCAATAGAAGTACTGCGCGCGTCCATGAGGATAAACTCGCGCTAAAGCCCCTTTTTATGCCTTGCTGGGTGGATTCTTTTTTGGCTTCAAACCAGCAGGGTAGGCCTTGGGTGCCTTCTTCGCTTTGACTTGATCAAAAACGGCTTGTGGGTTGAGTGGGTTTTTAGTCAGTTCTAGGAAGATTTCGTCTCTCATACTGATGGCTGCTCGTAAAGCTTCTTCCTGTGTGCCGTACTGTTTGTCCGAAAAATAGCAGGTGAAGTGCTTGTTTTTTCGACAAATTGCCAATCGCCAACCCTGAAACGCAGTGTTGGCGTATGTGAACCTCGTGATGTTCTTGTATGAATCCTTCGTTTTCATAACACTTGTATTATACACTAATTTTTAGAGAATGTAAGACAAATTAGATGTTAAATTGCATTTATTTGACGTTGCTAGTGTTTTTGTTAGATAATTTTACGATGATTGTAAGACATATAGGCTCTAAAATGTACCTTTTTCTTTGTTGGCGCTTTAATATCTTGTCTGACAGAGGCATTGTTTGACAAGTGGGCTTGTTAGGTTTATCCTATATTTTCAACATGAATTGGACGGAACCCTCACCCATGCTTCTTCAACAGGCGAGTCCTGAAGAGTGGGCTAGCGCAAGCTGGCAGATGCGGCATAGTTTCACCCAAAAATCTCAGTTAGAAGCGGTGTTGAATTTGAGCGAGGACGAGCAGCGCGCGTTGGATGCTGCTGGCAATAGGCTGGCTGTCCGAGTGACCCCGTATTTTTTGAGTCTCATTGACCCCAATGACCCCAATGACCCGCTGCGTTTGCAAATGATTCCGCGCTGCGCGGAGTTGCAGTCAGCGGATATGGAGAATGATGACCCTCTTTCCGAGGAACACCACATGGTGGTACCGGGTTTGGTTCACCGCTACCCCGACCGTGTTCTCTTATTGGTGACGGATCGCTGCGCGAGCTATTGTCGCTATTGCACGCGTGCGCGTTTGGTCTCTGGTGCGGCTTGTCATGCCTCGCTGAAGCCTGATTGGGATGCCATTTTCTCTTACTTGGAGCAGCATGCCGAGGTGCGCGATGTCCTCTTGTCGGGTGGTGACCCCCTGATGATGTCGGATGCCAAGTTGCGCGGTATCCTGACGCGATTGCGTGCTATCAAACATATTGAGTTTTTACGCATCGGTTCTCGCGTGCCCATTGTTTTGCCCCAGCGCATCACGCCAGAGCTCTGCGCGATGCTGCGGGAGTTTTCGCCCTTATTCCTGTCCATCCATTGCAATCATCCACGTGAGTTGAGCAAGGAGGCCGAGATTGCTTTGGGGTGTTTGGTTGACCATGGTATTCCTTTAGGTAGTCAGACGGTGCTTTTGCGTGGGGTGAATGATGATGTGGAGGTTCAGCGCGCTCTTTACCGCCGATTGCTGCAATGCCGCGTGCGCCCATATTATTTGTATCAATGTGATTTGGTGACGGGCTCGGCTCATTTTCGTACACCGGTGACGCAGGGCTTGCAAATCATGCAGCAGCTGCGGGGCTATACCACGGGCTATGCCATCCCCCAATTTGTGCTTGATGCACCGCGGGGTGGGGGTAAGATTCATCTTAATCCAGACACGATTGTCGGCGTTAAAGATGGCATGATGGAGTTTGTCAACTTCAAGGGCGAATCCTACTTTTATCCCGCGGAATAAGTTTTTTAGGATTATTCTAATGTTAGCATTGACTAAACGAGAGTTTGCGTGTTAGTGTGGGATTGTTGACAAGTACTGTTGACAAAATTTAATCCCTAACTAATAGATACGACGATGAAATATATCTGCACTGTTTGTGGTCACGTTATTGAAAGTGACACCATGCCCGAAGTTTGCCCAGTTTGCAAAGTAACAACATTCAAGGTCATGGATGAAGAAAAAGCCTATGCCGACGAACACGTCCTTGGTTCTGCCCAAGGTCTTGACGAAGGTGTTGTTCAAAGCCTCCGCGACCACTTCAATGGCGAATGCTGCGAAGTTGGTATGTACCTTGCCATGAGCCGTGTTGCTGACCGCGAAGGTTACCCAGAAGTTGCAGAAGCCTTCAAGCGTTACGCTTTTGAAGAAGCTGACCACGCTGCACGCTTTGCTGAACTTCTTGGTGAAGTGCTTACCGATAGCACTGAAAAGAACCTCAGCCTGCGCGCTGCTGCTGAATTTGGCGCCTGCGACGGCAAGAAGCAAATTGCTACCCGTGCCAAGGAACTCGGCTACGACGCCATCCATGACACCGTGCACGAAATGTGCAAGGACGAAGCCCGCCACGGCCGCGGCTTTGACGGCTTGCTCAAGCGCTACTTTGGTAAGTAAAACATAGTTCCCTATAAATATCAAAATCCCCTTGCTGAGCACATTGGCAAGGGGATTTTTTTTGTTCCGATGCAAATAAATGCAAGCGCTTTGCGTTATTTGACTTGAAATCGTAGAAATAAGTTGTAAAATTGACGTGTCCCACCGCGTATCAATATGGAATGCGGTGAATCAACCTAATATTCCCCCTCCATTTAATTATGAACGAACTCAAAGGTGCATGCATCATCGGTCAGTCCGGTGGCCCTACAGCTGTGATTAACGCCAGCGTCCTTGGTGCCATCCAAACAGCTCTTAACGCTCCACAAATCACCCGTGTACTCGGTGCTGCTAACGGCATCAAGGGTGTGCTCGAAGGTAAACTCTACGACCTCGGCATGGAAGACCCAGTCGAACTCGAACTCCTCAAGTTCACCCCATCCTCCGCCCTCGGTACTTGCCGCTACAAGATGAAGAACCCAGAAGTTGACGCTTCTGACTACGAAGCTCTTCTCGAAACCTTCAAGAAGTTCGACGTCCGCTACTTCTTCTACAACGGTGGTAATGACTCCATGGACACTTGCAACAAGATTTCTAAGTTCATGCAAAAGTCCGGTTACGAATGCCGCGTCATGGGCATTCCTAAGACCATCGACAACGACCTTTTCGGTACCGACCACTGCCCTGGCTTCGCCTCCGCTGCTAAGTACATCGCTACTTCCTGCATGGAAGTTAAGCACGATGCTTGCTGCTACGACACAGGCATGGTCACCATCATCGAAGTCATGGGCCGCAATGCTGGCTGGTTGACTGCTTCCGCTGCTCTTGCTAGCTACGCTGGTGCAGGTCCTGACCTCATCTACCTTCCTGAAGTTGTCTTCAACATGGACACATTCTTGGATGATGTAGAAAGCATCTACAAGTCCACAGGTAAGTGCCTCGTTGTTGTTTCTGAAGGTATTCATGATGCTGAAGGTAACTTCATCTCCGAAGCAAAGACCAATGGTAACGACGGTTTCGGTCACGCCCAACTTGGTGGTCTTGCCAATAAGCTTGCTGAAGTTGTTCGCACACGCGTCGATGCTAAGGTTCGCGCTATCGAACCATCCCTCCTTCAACGTTGCGCTACTCACCTTGCATCCACCACGGACGCAATGGAAGCTTACAGCGCTGGTAAGGTTGCTGTTGAATCTGCTGTCAACGGCATCACTGACAAGATGGTTGCCTTTGAACGCTCCGACCTCTACGGTCAATATGTCTGCAACACCAAGCTTCTTGACTTGGAATACGTTGCTAACACAGAACGCAAGGTTCCACGTGAATGGATCAACGCTGCTGGCAACGGCATCGAAATGGCCTTCATCGACTATGCTCTTCCCCTCATCCAAGGTGAAACTGGCATGAAGACTGTTCAAGCTCTCCCACGTTTCGCACGTCTTCGCAAGGTTCTTGCTAAGCCATGCTGCGATTGCGAAGCTTAATAGCATCTCACTCCAATCTATTTGCGCATCCTACTCTTTTTGAGGGTAGGATGCCTTTTTATTTAACTTTATTTAACTTTATTTAAATAAAAAGGCTGTATTACAAGATAATTGATAGACGCCGAGGTGGTTTATAAGGGCTTTAGGTTCTTAGTATGTGTTAGGTAATACATTCTAACTTTCTAATATATAGCGAGTTAGGTTGTTTTATCTACTTGATTGTGGCAATCTGTTTTCAGGTAAAGCTACCTGCTTTACCAACAGAAACGAAACACAAACCACGATTCACTATGACACAACGTAACATTACTCGATACACCTATGAGACTACATCCTTCCAAGGCTGGCGCTTGAGCATCTGCCGACGCTGGAATCAGTTCACCAAGTACTTCTCCGACCGTCAATATGGCAGCGAGGAGGAGGCCTTTAAAGCTGCCTTGGAAATGCGAGATCGCATCTTTAGCGAATTACAACGCCACCCCGAAGACCCTCGTGCCGTCTTCGAGCAATTTAAGAATGGGCTGGCAGAGGCAGCCGAAATGACCTCTTCAGCGGTCACAGGGCAAGCACCACCATCTCAGGTGGCAGCTCATCACTAAGGACATCTCTTCATGGTAGAAAGCGCGGGTTTGGTAACAAGCCCGCGCTTCGTACTTTCTATTTTTTAGCGACTGTAGCCGCTCTAATCGCTTGCACTCACTGGGTATCTTCTGTAGGATAGGACGCATGAAATGGTCTACTTCTTATTTATGTCGAAGCCTTAGCCTTGCGTCTGCCCTCGCCTTGGCGAGCTGTGGTGATTCCACGAGTTCCAAGCCAGAGCCCAAGACGCCAGAGGAAATGTATGCCCGCGCAGATGCCGTGCTGAAACCCAATGCAGAGAATGATGCCTCTGATTTCAATCAGGCCATCGCTTGGCTGAAGAAAGCCGCGGAGGCTGGATATTTAAAAGCGCAGACCGATTTGGGCGGTCTTTACTTTGGTGGTGGTGTCGTGAAGGAGGACTGGGATGAGGCCTATCGCTGGTTCAGCATGGCGGCGGATCAGGGGAATGCTGCTGCGCATCACTTCCTCGCCATCATCCTAGACAAGGGAACCAAGTGTATGGCGGCGGATAGCAAGAAGGCGTGGGAGCATTGGAAGCTGGCAGCAGAAGCGAAGATTCCGCATGCGATGTACCGAGTTGGGCACGAGATGATGCTCGATGCCAATCATCTGTCCGAGGGCTTAAGCTACATGGAAAAGGCTGCCGAGGCTGGTGTTGCTGATGCGGCTAGTGAGTTGGGCTTTTTGTATACCTCTGGTTCACAGCTTGTGTCCAAGGATGCGGATAAGTCCTTGCACTGGTTTAAACGCGCGGCCGACTTGGGCGAGCCGAGAGCACTTTACATCATAGCGCGGCGCTACCAAGCGGGGGTGGGTTTGCCGCAAGATGCGGACAAGGCATTGGCTGCTTTTCGCCTTTCTGCGGGGCAGGGTTTTGTGCCATCCATGCAATCTTTGGTCACCATCTTAAGCTTTGGTGAAGCGACGCCCGAAATGCGCAAGGAGGCTCAACAGTGGCAACAGCGAATTGATGCCTACGAAGCCGCCATGATGAAGGATGCCAAGGAGGCTGGTCATGACGCAGTCGAAGCGGTGGAGCAAGCACCGGTGACACCGATGCTGGTTCCATAATGGACACTGCATCCACAAAAAGCACTTGCTTTTTGACGTTTCCCTGTTATCATATTGCGCATGGCAACTGATAAAAAAATCACGATGAAAACAAGCAAGGGCGACATCAATCTCGTCGTTTTCGCTTCCAAGACTCCCATGACCGCAGCTAGCTTCCTCAACTTGGCTACACGCGGTTACTACAACGGTTTGAGCTTCCACCGCGTGATTTCCGACTTCATGATTCAAGGCGGTGACCCAACGGGTACGGGTGCAGGTGGCCCTGGTTATCAGTTTGATGATGAATGCCGCCCCGACCTCAAGTTCACCAAGCCCGGTCTCTTGGCCATGGCTAATGCTGGTCGCAGCTGGACTGGTGGTGGTACCAACGGTTCCCAGTTCTTCATCACCCATGTTCCTACTGGCTGGCTTGATGGTAAGCACACCATCTTTGGTGAAATACTTGCCCCAGAAGACCAAGCTGTGGTCAACGCCATTGCTCAAGGTGATAAGATTGAATCCATCGAGATTCATGACGACTGCACTGACCTCTTTGAAGAGGAAGCCAAGAATATTCTTTCTTGGAACGGTAAATTGGGCAAGTAATTCTTGACGAGATGGTTTTCTCTGTCCAAGAGCTCCATATTGAGTATGGAGCTCGCGTTCTCTTTGATTCGCTTTCCTTTGTCGTTGACAGGGGAGAGCGCATTGCCTTTGCGGGGCAGAATGGTGCGGGTAAGTCCACGCTGATGAAGTGTGTTGCCGGTATCATGGAACCAGATCGTGGTCGCATTATCCGACCTAAGTACTGTGATGTCGGTTATCTGCCACAGGATGGCATCCACATCAGCGGTGCGAGCCTCATCAATGAGGTGCAGGGTGCTGTAGGCGATATTCTTCAACTCCAGCAGGAGGTGGAGGAACTCTCCGAAACGCTGCAAAACACCCCCTCTGATGCAGAGGGATACATGGATTTATTGGAGGAGATTGGCCATCGCGAGCTGCTTCTCCAAGAGCGCGATGCCGCCACGCTTCGCCCCCGAGTGGAATCTATTTTACGTGGTCTAGGCTTTAAAAAGGAAGACTTTGACCGCGACTGTGGTGAGTTTTCGGGCGGTTGGCAGATGCGTATTGCCTTGGCCAAGCTGCTTTTGCAGGAGCCCGATGTGCTGCTGCTCGACGAGCCGACCAATCACTTGGACATTCAGAGTCAACGCTGGATTGAGCAGTTTCTGCGTACCTATCGCGGTGCCATCTGCATCATCAGCCATGATGTTGCCCTGCTGGATAGCTTGGTGACGCGCACTATCGCCTTCCACCATGGACGTGCAGAGGAATACGCGGGTAATTTTTCCTTCTTCCTGCGCGAAAGTGTCGCGCGTAAGGAGGTGCTGAAGCGCCAAGCCAAGGCGCAGGAGCGCGAGATTGCCAAAACTCAACAATTCATCGACCGATTCCGCGCCAAGGCCTCGAAAGCTACGCAGGCGCAAAGCCGCATGAAGCAGCTTGAAAAGGTGCAGCGCATTGAAATAGACGATGACGATGCCGTGATGAGCTTCAAATTCCCGCCCCCACCGACCAGCGGGCATACCGTGGTCAAGTTGGAGAAGGTTTGCAAGGCCTATGGCCCCATCACCTTGATGGATAAGTTTGATCTGCATATCGAAAAGAATGATCGCATTGCCATTGTCGGGGTGAATGGTTCTGGTAAATCCACCTTCTCTCGATTGATTTCGCAGACGGAGGAGCCTGATTCTGGCCTGTGTGAGTTAGGCTTGCACACCCAGTTGGCCTTCTTCTCCCAGACCCACGCAGACGTGCTGGATGATAATCAGACCGTCTTGGAATGTGTGGAGGCGGCTGCGAGCCGCGAGACGCGCCCCATGGTGCGCAATATTTTAGGTTGTTTCCTCTTCCGTGGGGATGATGTGTTTAAGAAGATAGGTGTGCTTTCGGGTGGCGAACGCTCTCGCGTTGCGCTGGTCTGCATGCTTTTGCACCCTGCTAACTTCCTCATCATGGATGAACCGACCAATCACTTGGACTTCCAAAGCCAAAGTGTGCTGCAAGAGGCCCTCTTGAACTACCCCGGTTCCTACTGCATCGTCTCCCACAACCGACAATTCCTCGACCCCATTGTGACGAAGGTGCTGGAGTTCCGACTCGGGCATGCCCCACGTCTCTTCTACGGCAATGTCAGCAAGTACATTGAAAGTGTGGAGTTGGAGGAACGACGCCTCAAGACCGAGGCGAATAATCGCGCGGCTGCACCTACCGCGACTGGGCAGCCTAGCCCTACGCAGGTCAATCGCAAGGAGCAAAAGCGACTTCAAGCCGAGCTTCGCCAGCGCAAGGCGAAGGAGGTGAAACCCCTGCAATCAGAGTTGGTGACGGTCGAGCGAGGTATTGCCGATTGCGAAGTGTTGAAGGGTAAGCTTTCAGCCGCTTTGCAAGACCCCGCTAACATGAGCGATAATCAAAAGCTGATGGAGTTGACGCAGCAGTACCAGCAAGCTTCCCGCGATGAAGAAAAATTCTTCACCCGTTGGGAGGAGTTATCCACGGCCATTGAGCGGGCAGAAGCCCTCATTGCGGCCGAGCTCGGGCTGTAAGCCATCGGCATTTATCAGCAGAATGAGCATCCCTAGTGGTGGGTATGAATGGTGTTTATTGTTAGCAATGAATAACAATAAACATTTATTCTCTTGCCTCGCCCAGTTTTTTATGGGGGATTTTAGCATGGATTTCGAGGCGTAGCCCTTATTATGGATTGTGCGTATCTTACGGCTCGTTGCCCATTTCGTGAGGGTAGATTTTTATGGTGGTGTGGTAATTCATTATCAACGATTAAGAAATTATGACAATTAATTTAACTGAAATGTCTTGTTTATTTAACTAACTTTTCATATCCTTTCTGGAAGCAATCCATAACGTATATGCAAAACGATAATCAAGAAGCTTGGAAAGGCTTCAAGGCTGGTACTTGGCAAAGCACTGTCGATGTAAGAAACTTCATTCTTTCAAATTACTCTCCTTATGAAGGAGATGATTGCTTCTTGGCGCCTGCGACGTCGCGCACGGAGCGCATGTGGCAGGCTGTTTCGGATTTGATGAAGCAGGAGATTGAGAATGGTGGCGTGCTCGATGCGGATACCAAGACCATTTCTGGCATTACATCCCACGACGCTGGCTACATCAACAAGGACGAGGAAGTCGTTGTCGGTCTGCAAACGGATGGCCCACTCAAGCGCGCTATTATGCCCTATGGTGGCTATCGCATGGTGGAGGCCTCTTGCAAGGCCTACGGTATCGAGCTTGACCCCTTTGTGACCGAGGTGTTCACCAAGTACCGCAAGACCCACAATGCTGGGGTCTTTGATGCCTACACGCCAGAAATCATGGCTTGCCGTAAGAGTGCGATCATCACTGGTCTTCCCGACGCCTATGGCCGTGGTCGCATTATTGGTGACTACCGACGCGTCGCCCTCTATGGTATTGATGCCTTGATTGCAGATAAGAAGGAGCAAAAGAATTTCTCCGCCTATGGTGCGATGACAGAAAACATCATTCGCGAACGCGAGGAGCTCTCTGAACAAATTGCCGCTCTGTCCGAAATCAAGCAGATGGCTGCTAGTTACGGTTTCGATATTTCCAAGGGTGCTACCACGGCTAAAGAAGCGGTGCAGTGGACCTACTTTGCCTACCTTGCTGCGATTAAGGAGCAAAATGGTGCGGCGATGTCCATCGGGCGTATCTCCACCTTCTTGGATATTTACATGGAGCGCGACCTCAAGGCTGGCCTCATCACCGAGTCCGAAGCGCAAGAAATCATGGATGACTTCATTGTCAAGCTTCGCATGGTACGCTTCCTGCGTACGCCAGAGTACAATTCCCTCTTCACGGGTGACCCCGTCTGGGTGACGGAATCCATCGGTGGTATGGCTTTGGATGGCCGCACCTTGGTGACCAAGAACTCCTACCGCATTCTCCACACCTTGTACAACCTCGGCACCGCACCAGAGCCCAACCTCACCGTGTTCTGGTCCGAGCGTCTTCCAGATAACTTCAAGAAGTTCTGCGCCAAGGTTTCTATCGACACCTCTTCCATTCAGTATGAAAACGATGACTTGATGCGCGAATACTTTGGCGATGACTACGGCATTGCCTGCTGTGTATCGCCCATGAAGATTGGTAAGCAAATGCAGTTGTTTGGTGCACGCTGCAACTTGGCCAAGGCCTTGCTTTATGCCATTAATGGTGGTAAGGATGAAAATTCATTCGAGCAAGTGGGTCCCAAGTACCGCCCCATCACATCGGAATACCTTGACTACAGTGAAGTCATGGAGCGTTTCAGCGACATGTTGACCTGGTTGGCCAAGACCTACATCAACGCCTTGAACATCATCCACTACATGCACGACAAGTACGCTTACGAGCGTTCCCTCATGGCCTTGCATGATAAGGATGTCGAGCGCACATTGGGTTGCGGTATCGCAGGTCTTTCCGTTGTAGCCGACTCCCTCTCCGCCATCAAGCACGCTAAGGTGAAGGCTATTCGCAATGAACAAGGTATTGTTGTTGATTATGAGATTGAAGGAGAATACCCTCAATACGGCAACAATGATGACCGTGTGGATGATATTGGTCGCGAAGTGGTTCAACTCTTCATGGACAAGATTCGTACCCGCCACGGGAACTACCGCAATGCCCGCGCCACGCAGTCCGTCTTGACCATTACATCCAACGTCGTCTACGGTAAAAAGACAGGTAACACACCTTGCGGTCGCCGCTCGGGCGTTCCCTTTGCACCTGGTGCCAACCCGCTGCACGGTCGCGACCGTTCCGGTGCCTTGGCCTCCCTCTGTTCGGTGGCAAAGATTCCCTTTGAGCATGCTCAAGATGGTATCTCCAACACCTTCTCCATCCTGCCTAACTCCTTGGGCAAGACAACTGACATTCAAGTGGCTAACCTGAGTGCGATGATTGATGGATACATGCAACAACGCGGTCAGCACCTCAACGTCAATGTCTTTAATCGTGAGTTGTTGCAGGATGCCATGGAGCACCCTGAAAACTACCCTCAATTGACCATTCGTGTTTCTGGTTATGCCGTGAACTTCATCAAGTTGACCCGCGAGCAACAACTGGACGTCATCGCCCGTACGATGCACGAAAGTATGTAAGACATGTCCCCAATCGGTAAAATCCATTCGAGATTGAGCGCGGGGACAGTTGATGGCCCAGGGATACGCTATGTCGTATTCTTCCAAGGCTGTCCCCTGCGCTGCCGATTTTGCCATAATCCCGACACTTGGAGCACCAAGGGAGGCGAGCCAACCAGCGTCGCTGAATTGGCGAATGATATCTTGAAATATCGCGCCTTCTTTAAGGCTTCTGGTGGCGGGATTACCCTCACGGGGGGCGAGCCATTGTTGCAAAAGCCCTATGTGCTGGAGCTCTTCCGAGAACTCAAGCAACACCAGCTTCATTTGGCGCTGGATACATCGGGCTTCATTGATGTTGATGAGGCCTTGCTCGAAATTTTATCCTTGGTCGATTTGGTGATGCTGGATATCAAGCATATCGATGGTGAATGTCATCAGCGACTCACCTCGGTCAAGAACGACAAGATTAAGAACTTTCTTGCCCTACTCAATGAGAAGGGCATTCGGACATGGGTACGCTATGTCCTCGTTGCAGGGGTGAATGATGCCCCTGAATACGTGCAGCAGTACGTCGATTTTGTCAAGCAGTTCAGCTGTGTTGAACTGGTGGAGATTTTGCCCTATCACGAGATGGGCGTCCACAAGTGGGAGCAAATGAAGGTTCCCTACACGCTGTCGAAGGAGAATATTCCCGCCGCTGAAATCATCGCGCGTGTCAATCAGCAGTTCAGAGACCATGGTGTGAACACCATTTGCCCTTAACTTTTTTTCAAGTAAAGACTGCTGTAAATCAACGGCAGGAAGAGTCCGCCTGAGAGGAAATTACCCAGCGTCACCCACAGGAAATGGCTTGTGTAGCTAGCGGTATTCCAGAGTGAGCCATCAAGCAGAAGCCCCAAGTTTACATAGAACATGTTGGCGACACAGTGCTGAAAGCCCGCAAAGACAAAGAGGGTAATCGGGAACCAAATCGCCAATATTTTAGCACTCATCTGAGAACTAGCCAAGGCGAACCAAACCGCGATGGCGACAAGGACGTTGCACAGAAATCCACTAGCAATGGCAGTAAGGGGGCTCAGGTGTAATTTATGTTCCACCAAATGCACAATCATGGCCGAGAATTGCGCATCTGTGTAGCTATCTGCAAGGTAGCTAACAAGTGCAATGAAGCTCGCCCCCACAAAGTTACCCAGCCACACCATGATGATACCTCGCAGGTATTGCATCAAGCGGGTTTTGCCCATCTTGAGGGCCAACATCCCCAACACATCACCTGTGAAGAGGGAACCCCCAACCAAAACCGTCAACATCAGCCCTGTGGGGAAGATGGCAGCCCCTACAAACTTGCCCATTCCCCCACCAATGTGGTAATTGGCGAGTAGAGAGCCCAGTGCCCCAAGGGCAATATAAACGCCACCCATCACGCCCAACGTAAACGTTTTTGAGGCATGATAATGGGCCTTATGAATCCCCAGTTGTCTTACTTGTTCAGCTGTTTCCGTATTGCTTAATGTCATTGTGAATCACGCCCAGTAAGGGCGGGCTAACAATGCCATAAACGAGGGTGAAAATCAAGCGCAAGCCGATATCAGGGAGCTGTGATGACAGCCTTTATGACAAATCCTGTGCCTTACCCGTGTAAACGGGTTGGCGCTTTTCGATGAAGGAGGTGACGCCCTCGCGATAGTCCGTGGATTGGTAGGCGCGCTTGCGCATCATGCTGATGAGTTCCAAGTTCTCGGCGGAGACATGAGAAAGACCGCTAGTCAGAATGCGGAATTGTCGCTTGATGGCGCTGATGGCCATGATGGAATTGCGTCGAATGGGGGCAAGCATCTTCTCATTCAACACGCTAGGAAGCTCGTCCATGGGGGCAACATGGTTAATGAGCCCAACGTTGAGCGCCTCTTGAGCCGAAATGGGCTGTGCGGTGAAGAACATTTCGCGTGCTTTATTAATACCGAGCTGATTGATAAAGTGCATCAAGCCAGAGGAATTGTAGGGAATGCCAATCTTAGCAGGTGTAATGGCGAAAGAAGCCGTATCGGCAGCGACAATCATGTCGCAGGAGAGCGTCAAATCGCAGGCGCCACCCCACACGCTGCCTGTGATGGAGGCGATGACAGGGATGGGCACATTCTGCACCGCGCGCAGAAGGCGTTCCAAGGCGACATCATAGGCCAAGGGGTCGCTACCATCCAGTGGCAGCTCACGGATATCATGACCCGCTGACCAAACGCCATTGCGGCATTCAGCTTGAAGGACGATGCACGCGCACTCCTTCTGATAAGCCTTTTCAATTGCATCAATGAGTTCATCGCAAAGCTCATTGCTCAGCGCATTGAGATGGCGCGGATTACACATGGTGATGAATCGTACCTTGTCTTCTGTTGTCGTAGTGATCATAAAGTAGTTATTCGTGAATGCTGAACTGATTATAGACGTTTCACTCTTAGCTGTCAATTGTTTGCTAAAGCTTCCCTAAAATTTAGAAAACTAATTTTTAATTTCTGAGGGAACGCCCTCCCATAGCATAATTTCATCACAAACTTGGACAAAGGCATCTCCATTCTTCGCTTAGGCTGAGCTGAGTCTGTTGCCCGCTAAAGTTTTGTTGAGTAGCACACCATTCTTGTTGTAGAAGTCGAAGTGTGTGCTCTCAGCAAATTTACAATAGGCTTGTTAATCTAAGTCGAGATTGTTTGACATATATACATGCCATATGCTAGTATCAGTAGGAGCTTATTTAGTGGGGATATGAGCAATAACACGACTAGCTTGAACAGACTTTTTACAAAGGATTCTATACTTAGCTTGGTGCGATATAAGCATAGCAAGCTGTATCACTCTGTCGTAACTCAATATGTAGCTAATGTTGATCATCTTAGTCATAAGGATGTTATTGCTAAGATTTATCATTATTTATCCAAAAGCTATAGGAATGAGTACTTTTTTAAAAACACCTTATTCAATAAGTTGCTTTTAGGTAGGCATAGTGTTGAAACGACAACTGCATTGTCGCAGGTGACAATCGAAAAGGCTAAAGCCGATTTGATTATGATTAATGGCAAGGCTGTTGTGTATGAAATTAAATCACCGCTTGATAACTTTTCACGACTCGAATCGCAGATAGAAAATTATTATAAGTCATTTGACCATGTATGTATTCTTTGCCCTGAAATTTATTATGAGAAACTGGCAGAGATATATCAATCTCTACCTGTAGGGATTTATGTTTTATCTACTCGTAATACGATTCAGTTCAAAAAGGAACCTCAAATGAACCGTGATGCATTAAATCATCATTCATTTTTTAAGATTTTAAGGAAAGGAGAGTATGAATCTATATTGAAACAGTATTTAGGCTATTTACCTATAACTGCTCCTGCATTTTATTATGATGCTTGTTTGACTGAATTTAGTAAAATTCCTCTTGATGAAGCTTATTCAATGTTCCTGAAAGAGCTGAAAAAAAGAAATTGCGTGCAAGATAAAGATTTGTTTGATAAAATACCCAGTGAATTAAAGTCTATTGTGTATTTTTCTGATTTTCAGAGGGGGCAGATGGAGAAAATTCTTGAATTTATAGATTCTAAATACTAGGAACGAAGATGTATTATCCATATATAAGAGGGAGACAATATGAGCTTTTAGCATTGAAGGAGCTTGTTCTTGCTGGTCAGTTGAGTGAGCATATTACACCCATCATTGAACCTGTTAGGTTTAATCCTACTTTGGTGGGAACATTGGGAGCTTTTGTTGATAAGGCGAGAACGTTACTTTTTGTCGATAATCCCCAAGTTGGACTTTTTTCGTCAGAGTTTGCTGAGAATATTAACGATCGTCTGAAAGTAAAGTATTATGCAGTGAGAGATGCTCGACGTGAGGATTTATCTCGTATTATTAAAAGGACATACATATATACTGATACTATAGCTGAGGTTCTTAAGGGGAAGGAGCCAATAAACAATGTTCCTATAATTAATACCAATTCTGCGTATCTAGAGCATTTTAAAAATCAATTTTCTCAAGAGAAAGCTTTGCTAGTGTTTCGACCTGATGGCGGAGTGTTCCGTCGAGCGACAGATAGGCAAAGTCAACAAAAAGTTTTGTTGGAAGACTATTTTAAGTTACTATTCACGGCCATTTTGACCACAGGAGTAAAGATGACTTCGAAACCTAGTAAAAATGTGTTGCCCAAATTCATATATAACACATTAAAAAAGAGTTGATTTTCTTTTAATTT
>JAWXTZ010000025.1:0-21337 GCA_044433085.1 Akkermansia sp. | reverse complement strand
TGTCGCTAATCGGTGTGAATTTGTAGCTTTCGTGTCACAAATATTTAATATTTGTGCCTCTCAAGCCGCAAATTGACACTCGATGAGCTTCCAAAACTCATCACGCCTAATTTTGCAAGGTGCCCTTTATCTTTCTAAACAGAAAAAAGCGCATGTCATGTGACATGCGCTTTTAGCATCTGGTACGGGACTCGAACCCGTGTTGCCCGCGTGAAAGGCGGGAGTCCTAGACCGCTAGACGAACCAGACTTTTGATGGGGTGCTCTCCTTGACAGGAGTGCTCGGGGAGTATACACGGATTTGTGTGTGGAGTCAATGCAGAATTTAAGATTTTTCGTTTTTTGTGGTTTTATTGTCATTTTTGCTTTTGGCGGGGGAAGGGGTGTCATGAGGTTTATTTTAACCCAAGTTCCTTATTATTTGTGCTTTATATTGTATTTTTTGCTCTCAGTTTGCTTGGGGCTGACTCAAGTGATTGAACATTAAGCTTGCAGTGGGGTCTTGAGTATCGTACAATTCGGCTGACTTTTGTTTGTCTCGCTTTTTTTGCGGGCGGCAGGGTGGTTTTAGCCCCACCTAATATCTTGGACGAAATAGGCTGGTATCAGTCCGCGGTGTGAAGTTATGGTACCAACAAAGAAGTAAAAAAAGACAATATAATGAGTATTCATTCTGTAACATGCGCTGTTGGCGCAAATCCTATCACTATTGAAACAGGTAAGATGGCACGTCTTGCCGACGGTGCTGTCACCGTTCGCTGTGGTGATACTGTTGTGCTGGTCACTGTTGTTAGTGCCACTAAAGTAAAAGACGGACAAACCTTCTTCCCCCTCTCTGTTGAGTACAAGGAAAAGGCTGCTGCTGCTGGGATGTTCCCCGGCGGTTACTTTAAGCGCGAAGGCCGTCCTACCGAAAAGGAAATCCTTACTTGCCGCATGACGGACCGCCCTCTGCGCCCCATGTTCCCCAAGGGTTACCTCTACGATACCCAAGTGATTTCCCTCTTGCTCGCTGCTGACGGTATCAATGAACCCGACATTCTTAGCATTAACGGTGCTTCCACCGCATGCGTTATCTCCGACCTTCCATTCGCTGAACCTGTAGGTGCTGTCCGCGTTGGCCGCATCAATGGTGAGTTCGTCATCAACCCAACGAACGATGTTCGTGAAGAATCTGACCTTGACCTCGTTTACGCTGGTACCAAGGATCAAGTCATCATGATTGAAGGTTCCGCCAATGAACTTCCTGAAGAAGAATTCATCAAGGCTCTTCGCTTCGCTCAAGAAAACGTTGCCATCATCTGCGCTGCCCAAGAAGAACTTCGCGGCATCTGCGGTAAGGAAAAGCGTGACTACGAGCTTACCCTCGCTAAGCCAGAGCTTCTTGAAATCGGCTACCAAATCGCTGGTGACCGCATCGAACAAGCTATCTACGCCCCTAACAAGGTGCAACGCCAAAAGCAAGTAGGTGCTCTTCGTGATGAAGTTGAAGCTGCCATTAAGGCTGCTCACCCAGAGTCCAGCGCCTTTGACGTTGAACAAGTCTTTGAATACATTCAAAAGAAGGCCTTCCGTATCTCCATCATGGAAAACGGCAAGCGTGCAGATGGTCGTGGTCTCAAGGATTTGCGCCAACTCACAGGCGAAATCAACTGCCTTCCATCCTCCGTTCACGGTTCTGCCCTCTTTGCTCGTGGCGAAACCATGTCCATGTGCTTGGCTACCCTCGCTCCATGCGAAGAAAAGCAATACATGGATAACTACACAGGTTCCGTAAGCGAAAAACGCTTCATCCTCCACTATAACTTCCCTCCATTCTCTGTGGGTGATACGGGTCGTTTTGGTGGTCAAAACCGTCGTGAAATTGGTCACGGTGCCTTGGCTGAACGCTCCATCGCCCCAGTCATTCCATCCGAAAGCGAATTCCCATACGCCATCCGTGTTTCCTCTGAAATCATGGAATCCAATGGCTCTACCTCCATGGCATCCGTCTGTGCAGGCAGTATGTCCCTCATGGCTGCTGGCGTGCCCCTCAAGCGCCCTGTAGCAGGTATCTCCGTCGGTTTGGTGACCGAGTTCGCCAAGGAAGGTGACCGCAGCCCAGCTCGCTACGAAACATTGCTCGACATCATCGGTTCCGAAGACTTCTATGGCGACATGGACTTCAAGCTTTGCGGTACAGATGAAGGTGTGACGGGCTACCAGCTCGACCTCAAGCTCCCCGGTCTCGACCTCGGTATTTTGGAGGAAGCTGTACACATGGCCAAGGCTGCACGCGGCACCATCCTCGGTGTCATGGCAGAATCCGTCAACACGCCACAAACGCTCAGTCCAACAGCTCCACGCATCGAAACCACCAAGATTCCTCAAGATCGCATCGGTGAACTCATCGGACCTGGTGGCAAGAACATCAAGGCTTTGCAAGCTGACACAGGCACTGACGTCAACATTGATGAAGACGGTACCGTCCGCATCTATGGCCGTCGTCAAGAAGGTGTCGAACGCGCCATGCAACTCATCGACCGCATGTTCCAAGAGATTGAAGTAGGCGTCGTCTACGAAGGTAAGATTGTTTCCACCAAGGACTTTGGTGCCTTCATGGAAGTGCTTCCTGGTAAGGATGGTCTCATCCACATCTCCGAACTCGCCGAAGGCCGCACCCAAAACACGGAAGACGTGGTCAAGGTCGGTCAAATCGTGACCGCAAAGTGCATTGGCATCGACGACAAGGGTCGTGTTAAGATGTCCATCCGCGCCGTTGCTCGCGACAAGAAGGCTAAGGAAGCCGAAGCTGCCTCTGAAGAAGCGTAATATGGGAACCTCTAGCAATTGGTATTTGAGCTAAGGCTAAACTGCTGCCAGCGTCAATCATGCGACTTTAGTCGCAAATCGGTGTAAAATTGTAGCGTTTGCGTCGCAAATATTTAATATTTGCGCCTCTCTCACCACAATTTCCCACTCGATTTTCTTCCTAAATTCGCGATGCCTAATTGCTAGAGGTCCCCAAGCTCCCCAACTCCTAATTTTAACAGCCCGTACCCCCAGTGGTGCGGGCTGTTTTGATTTATTTTGGGAAAAATTTTGGAAAAATGGGCTTGATGTGTATTTTTTGGTTGCAATGAGGCGAATTGTGGTATAGAAATATAAGGAACCTACCTACTGCTTACCCTCTTTCAATAGCTGCCTACCATGTGGAAAAAAATTCTTATTGTCGCCTTACTTCTCTTCCTTACTGCAACCTTTGCTTTTTATCATGCCAATCAGGTAATGACCCAAGCTGAAGGCGAAATTCCTAACATCCAAAAATTGATGAGCGACACCGCTGCTCGCAATCGCGAACTCGCTACCGAAGCTCGTGATAAGAGCTATGCCGAGCTGCGTCAAGAGTGGTTTGATGCCGAAACTGCCCGCCTTCAAGAAGAAAAGGCAATCGATGATGCAGAGTCCGAAGAAATCGAACAAAAGCGTACCGAAATTACCAACGCTTTGGCTGAAGCTGAAGAAGAAATCAAGCGCGTGGAAGCCGATTTGAAGAAGGTTGTTGCCGATCTTGTCTCTGCTGCTGGTCATGAGTCCGATGCTGAAGACCTTTCCGTTGTGGGTGATACCCTTCAAACGCTCAGCGATAACTTGGAAGAAAAACAAGTCGAGTTGGCTAAAGAAGAAGCTAGCGTCAAGGCTTTGGAAACAGAAGAAGCTCGCTTGAAGGCCTTGGTTGCTGCTGGTCGTAAGCTCAACCTCGACCGTCAATCCCGCATCTCGCCTCCAGAGTTGCAATGCAAGGTTCTTGTTGTTGACCCCAACTGGTCCTACATCATTTTGGATTCTGGCCTCGATAAGGGTATCGTCATTGGCTCCCGTCTTGCGGTGATGCGCGGTGATGTCAAGATTTGCGAACTCAACGTGACCGTTGTTGAAAAGAATCGCGCCAGTGCCGATGTTGTTTACAATACCTTATTGGTGGGCGACGAACCACAGGCTGGGGATACCGTTGTATCCGTTCGCAATGACTAATCTCTATTCATCCTCTCTCTCTAATTGCTATGAAAATTTCCCATCTTACAATTCTTCTTCTCTGCTTGATTCTTGCTGGTGCTGGTGTCAAATACTCCTTGGATCAACAACAAGTGATGAACTTCTTGGTTGCAACTCACGGTAACGGTGAGCTGGTCAAGGAAGGCGGTCTCTACCAGTTGCATACCGACTTGCAAAAGGAAGTAGACGCGGCAGCTATTGCTCGCAAGGCAGCTGTCGATGCTAGTGAAAAGTCCCGCCTCCAAAAGAATGATGCAAGCAACAAACGCGATGAGTCTGCTTCCATCCTTCAAGCCAAGAAAGTCGAGGCTGAAGAATGGAATGAAAAAGTAGAAGCCGCTAAAGCTCGTGTCGAAGAAAAGAAAGCCGAATATAAGGCTGCGATGGAGCAGATATCAGCTGACTTGAAGGATCAACTTCCCGATGTTTCTGATTCTGACTTGGCTGCCTATGCTCAAGCTGTTAAAGATTTTGTGGATACCACGACAGAGGAAATCAGCGCCATTGAAAAGAAGATGGAGGAAATTACTGTCGTTCGCGATGGTTTGACAAGTTCTGTTGCTGGTCTGACGGTTGATTTGACCCGTATTCATGAGATTCAAAAGAAATTCGCTGATGACTATGCGCTCAACTCCAAGGAGTATGTCGCTGCTGCGGTCGATGATCAATGGAAGTTTGTTATCTTCTTTGCTGACCCTAGTGATGGATTGCTCCCTGGTGATACCGTGCCTATCCTCGCCCGCGGTGGTTCCGATATCATTGGTTCCCTGAAGATTACCAGCATCAAAGGTAACGTGGTTACCGCTCATTACGATATGGATAACGGCAGCGTAACGCGCCCCTTCCAAGTCGGTGATACCCTTTTCCGTAAGACCCCACTCGGTCACTAACGTTCTACCCTTCCAAACATGAAATCTCTGTACCTTCTGACTCTCGTTTCCGCCTTAGCGCTTGTTTCATGCAGTTTGCCTGTTGAAACAGCTCCGCCTAACACGCGAGCCGTTGTCGGACCAGAGGGCTCTAGCAAGCAGCAGAAGTCATGGAATACCGTCACGAAGGGAGAAGGGGACGCTGTCCTTGGCGCCTTTGGTGGAATGAACGGTCAGTGATAAACGATTATTGCCTTTTTTACAAAACTTGTCCAGCTGAGCTTGGGCAAGTTTTTTATTGGGCTAACAGGCAATTGATACGATGAAACGAAGTGAACGAGCTGCCATTGTTCAGGCAGAATTGAATGCCCAATTCCCCAATCCTGATATTCCCCTTGACCACAGCGATGCCTTTACGCTGCTGGTGGCGGTGATGCTCTCTGCCCAGTGCACGGATGCTCGGGTCAATTTGGTCACACCTGCCTTGTTTGCGCTGGCTCCCGATGCCGCTAGCATGGCCCAGTGTAGCCCTGCGGAGATTCTGTCTTGCATCGCCAGTTGTGGTTTGGCTAAGGGGAAGTCGGTGAGGCTGGTGGCCATGGCACGCATCCTCGTTGAGCAGCATGATGGGCAGGTGCCTGATAACTTTAAGGACCTAGAGTCCCTACCTGGCGTGGGGCATAAAACGGCCTCCGTCGTCATGAGCCAGGCCTTTGGTCGCCCTGCCTTTGCGGTCGATACGCATATCTTTCGCGTGGCTAGACGCTGGGGCTTGAGCCGTGGTGATACGGTGGAAAAAGTCGAAGCTGACTTGAAAAAAATATTTTTGCGTCAAGATTGGTCTTTGCTGCACCTGCAAATGGTGCTTTGGGGGCGTCATTTTTGCCCTGCTCGCGGCTGTAAACCGACATGCGCAATATGTGCGCAAGTTGCAAAGGGTAAATAGGCAAGAGGTGTATGCTGGGATGGGGGGTGTTGCTGCTGTAAAATTTTTTTGGCAACTGCGAAAAATGAGCTTGCTATGATGCCCTGTTTGGGTTTAAATAGGAGACATCACAACTGCTTGTTAGCAATTTTAAGATTATGAAAGCAACGCTTACTCGTTCCATTGTCCGTGCCGCATCCTTCTCGATGCTCGCAGTCTCCTCCCTCGCAATGACCGTTTCCGCCCAAGAAGCTGAAGAAGCAGCCTCTGGCGGTGCCACACAAAAAACCATGCTTGATAAGTGGGTTATTGATGGTGGTCCTACCATGATTCCCCTCGTCGTTATTTTGGTCGTTCTCGTTGCTTTGGTTGTCTACGTTTACATGTCCCTCAAGAAGGATCGCTTCTGCCCAGAAGCTCTGCGTGGTGAACTCATTAACCTGATGAGCGAATGCCGCGTTCAGTCCGCTATTCAGCTGGCTGCAGAAAGCCCAACCTACCTCGGTCGCTTGGTTGCCTACGCCCTTCCTAACATCGATGCCAATCGCCCCGATGACCTTGGTAAGGACGCGATTGAAGATGCCATCGCTGACTTTACCACCAACGAACGCGCCCACACCATGAAGTATGTGGACATGCTCGCCCTCATTGGTCAGATTGCCCCATCCATCGGTCTTTTCGGTACCGTTCAAGGTATGGTCGGCGCCTTCGCTATTTTGGCTGAATCGGGTCAAGCTGACCCAACCCAACTTGCAGGTTCCATCTCCGTGGCTCTCTTGACCACCTTCTGGGGTCTGATCAACTCCATTATCGCTATTCCTGCCTTCTTCTTCTTCAAGAAGATTGCTCAATCTCGCGAAGCTGATTGCGTCAACACCGTCAGCGAAATGGTCAACACCTCCATCAACGTCATCAACGCAGAAGCCCAACTGGCACGTATCCCAGAAGGTCTTGGTGATGACTCTGAAATGATTGAGGAAGAATACGAAGAAGCCTAAGCTTCTCCGATGGGCTGCCCGCTAAGCTAGTGGGCAGCTGAGCCTCTAAACTTTATATCCGACATGGCAAAGAAAAACATGCGTCCCAACGACGAAGTTGATGGTGCTGTTGACATGTCCCCGATGATTGACTGCTGCTTCCTGCTGCTGATTTTCTTCGTGGTCAATGCAACCGCTATCACCGTCTCCAAGGACCCTAACGTGCGAATGCCAAGTGCAGTCTCCAGCTCCGACTTGAAGGACGCCAAGGGTTGTATCGTCGTCAACATCTTCAATGATTCTGACAAGATGCCCCCTAAGGTGCAAGCGAAGTTCTTGGAATCTTACCCAACACCAGGTATCTGGTGGTCCACCGCAGGTGATGCTGACACAGGCGCTAAGTCCCGTGGCTACGTCCCCGATGAAACGCAGGCCTTGACTGACTACATCAGCAAGCAAAAGGAACTCATGCTGCAACGCGGTATTGAGGAAGCCCAAGTCCGCATCTACCTCCGTGGTGACAGCGATGCCCCATGGGAGCGTACGGCTGGTGCCATCCGTTGTGGTGCTGCAGCTGGTGTGACCAACATCGTCTTTGGCACCCTGCCATCCAAATAATTGTTCCAACAACCTTTAACGTACAACTAAAACATGGCAAGACATAGAAAACGTACGACTGAAGATCAGTCAGACCCAGCCATGGACATCTCGTCCATGATTGACTGCTGCTTCCTTCTGCTCATTTACTTCCTCGTTGCGACCACCTTGGTCAGCGAAAAGAAGTTGGACATCTCCATCCCCGGTTCATCCTCGGGCACGAGCTCCGAAAAAGCCCCGCTCGAACCTGGACGCATCGACATCAAGTCCGATGGTTCCGTCTTCTGGAACACCGACATGTCGGTTGCCCCAGCATTTGACCCAGATGCCCAACCTGGTACACCTGAGTATTCCGAACAACGCCACATTGATGAACTTGTGGACGCGCTTAAGTTGCTCAAAGACCAAGCGGTTGCTGCTAGCACAACACCTATCGTCATCATGACGGGTGATGCCGCTGCCCCACACCAACGCGTCGTTGACGTGATGGCTGCCCTTGCGACAGCGGGTATTCGCACCGTTGGTCTCAACACGACAACCGAAGGTTAACCAGTAGCCCATCCCAAACCAACGAGAGCATTCCACTTTTAACAACACCTAGCAGACCCGAGTGTCTGTAACGCAACTCGCGCAAGCGAACTAATGGCAGGGGGTGGAGGCGGTCAGCGACGCTTAGTAAGAAGCGCGCAACTCCTCCACCTCCTTTCCATTCTACCAAAATTTCATTCCCCCCCCGATTCGATTACCAACACCCCATCTCCATCCTATATGAAGCCAACATCCACTTTAGCGGCCTTCTTGAGCATGGCTGCACTCGCTGCCCCCATGGTCAGTTATGCGCAAGACCCTGCGGTCGCCTTTAGCAAGATTCAATCCATGTCCACAGCTGGTAACAACACAGCTGCCCTTGCTGAAAGCAAGAAAATCATCACTCTTTTAGAAAATCCCAAATCCCGCGTGGTTCAACAGTTCAGCTACATGTTGCCCTTCTTCTACTGGCAACAAGCTGGCATCCTGCAAGCCATGGGAGACAACGGTGCTGCCTACGACGCCTATAAAAAGGTTGTCGAAGAAAAGCGCTTCCGCAATCCGAGCATGATTGCAGCCGCCGCCAACAACCCCGGACGCCCCTTGGATTTCCGCCCCTTCTTCACGACAGGTCTCTTCCAGATGGGCTATTGCCTCTTCAATCAAGCTTCGGGCACCGATGCCAAGCCTGGTGACCCTTCTATCTACCCCAAGGCCATCGAGGAGTTGGAGAAATACGTCAAGCTCGCCAAGTCGGGCGGCATCTCTGATTTGGAAAAGAAGCAGCAGCTTGAGGGAAAGGCAACCTTCCTGATTCTGCAAGCTTGCCTCCTGCAAACACCACCTGATTTCGCCAAGGCTGAATCTTGCTTCCAAGAGATGAGCAAGTCCAACGTCAGCTTGCCTGATGACATGGTCATGCAATCCTTAGGAACCATCGTCAAGGTCGTTGGTGCCAACCCCGAGCAAGCAGGTTGGATCAACAAGGTCATTGAAGTGAGCCGCGATAACTATGATATTGGCGTGCTGCGCGGTGCTAAATACGGTGACAAGTACCTCAACTACGGCATCAAGCTGGGTCAAACAGCGGGTGCGGCTTACAAGGCGGGCAACTTGCAAGGTGCCCTTGATGCAGCTCGCAGTGCCTTTGACCTCTACTCCCTTGTTCCCAACAGTGACAAAATTGAGGGCGCCTACACCGCCCAGTTGGAGACAATTGGCAAGTCCGCCTTACCTTCCGTCCCCGATATTGCGGCTGGCGTGACCTACTCCCCTAAGGCACAGGAAAAGATTCTCAAATTCTATCAAGGTTTGGGCAAGAAGAACCAGTACCTTGAAGGCATGAGCCTGCTGGGTTCCTCGGCCGTTGTGATGACCTTTGGCTCCAACCGCTTGGGAAAAGCTGCCTATCAATTGCTCATCGACCGCTACCCTAATATCGCAGTCATGGGCAAGGATAAGAAGCTTGCTTCCATGAAGGAAAAGAACCTCTTCCAACTCTCCCAACTCTGCCGTGCAACAGGTGACGAAGTCGCCGCCATCAAGATTGAAAAGCAATTGGAGAAAGCTGGCATGGGTGGCAGCAGCAAGACAACACTCTTGGTTAACAAGATGAGTCGCCACATTCAAGAAGCTCAATGGGATATGGTTATTCCTGCTGCCGATGAAGTTCTGGCAGCATTGGCAACGGATAAGGAAAACCCAGCCTACGCAACGGCTGAATTCTGCAAGGTTGCCGCCTACTACAAGTTGCAGCAGTTCCAAGAGGTTGCCGATGCGGGCGAAGCTCTGCTTAAGTCAGGCTTGCTCAAGGATAAACTTGCTGATAAGTATGAGCCACAGTGCCTCTTCTTCACGCTTGATGCCTACAATAAGCTGGGTGCAGGCAATGCCAAGCATTATGACCGAGCCATGGAATTGGTTGACCTCTGCATGCAAAAATACCCTTCGACTAACTTGAAGGAAAATGCCTTGGCCGCCAACGTCTGCTATACAGGTATTGACACCTTGCTCAAGCGTCGCGGTCACGGTGTTGCCGAGGCCGATAAGGCTGACATGGAAAAGGCCCTCCAACTCTGCCAAGTTATTGCTGATAACTGGCCAGAACATGGTCTCTACCGCATCTCTCAACTGCTCGCTGGTAGCATCCGCATCAATGGACAGGACGAGGAAGCCAAAGTTGTCGGTATCCAAAATCTTGAAGCTGCCTATAAGGCTGCTATCGAGCTGCCCAATGGCGAAGGTTTGGGCACAGCATCCAATGGTCTGTTCTGGCTGATTTCCTACAGCCCAGAAATCCCCATGCCTGATGAGTCCGAGGAAGCTGCCGCTAAGCGCATTGCCGGCTACGTCGATGTCTTCTGGAAGTCCGTTGACCGTGCAGGTGACCACTACTGCTTGCAAGTGGCGCACCTTGACCTCAAGCGCGCTTACGATGCCAATGATGCCGAAGCCTTCACTCAAAAGGCCGAAAAGCTGCAAAGCATCATTGCCCGCGAATCGAACAACAATGTTGAAAAGAACGTGGTCAATGCTGAGTTGGAAGCCATCTTTGCTGATTACTGTGAAAAGTATTTCTCCTTCATGGACATGTCGGGCAAGTCCTTGTCTGTCGATGAAAAGTTGGCCTTCTTTGATAAGTTCCCAGGTATCAACAAGGCGGATAAGTACACCAATGCCATTGTGACCATGTGCAAGATTAACACCATGTTGGAAATCTACGCCACCTTGGAAGCCGATGCTAAGCCAGCCTTCAATGAGCAAATCAACCAAACCTTCCGCGAGATGACCCGCAACTACAAGCCTGCGGATCTCACCAACTACATCTGTGTGCAAGTCGGTAACTTCTTGGTCGATTATGTCAAGGCCTTGCCTGATCAACGCGAAGAGGAGCGCAAGGAAGCAATGAGCTACTATGAAAAGGCTATCACCGACCCTAACCAAGAACAACGCACCACAGCTACTTTGGGTAAGGCCAATGCCTTGGCTATCTCTGCCAATGAGGCCGATCGCAAGCAAGCTGCTGAACTTTACAGTGCCTTGGTCGAGTTGCAAGACTATGATGTCTTGCCCGAAGCCCTCGCTGGTTTGACCCGCAACTACATGACCACTGGTGACTACGCCAAGGCCATTGAAACGGGTGAAAAGTTCCTCAAGACTCGTGCATCGACCGAAACGCGCCTCAACATGCTCATGTTGATGGGTGAGGCTTACGCCAAGATGAACGACAGCAAGAATGCCTTGATTACCTATGGTAACGTCTACAACCAAAATCGTGGTCGCATCGGCTTCTCCGCCCCTGCCTGTGTCGCGATGATGGATATCATGTGGGCACGCAATAATCCGAAGACGGGTGATCATATTGCAGGTACCTACAAGCCATCTGATCGCTGGACAGCTTGGAGCACAGGTCAAGCCTATGTCACATGGATTGAAAAGGCTGGCATTGAACCCAAGATGACCTCGGCCGAGCGCGACGCCTATCGTTTGCTGCGTGTAGCGGTTGATAAGTACAGTGGTGATGCTGCTGTTCAAGCAGAAGATAAAGCCAAGCGCGACTTCGATCGCCGTGTTTCCGCGGGTCAATAATGATGCCGTTCCTATTAACCATTTTAACGAATTATACATAAGATGAAAGCATCTCAAATCATTACATTAGGACTTGCAACACTGGTGGGAACTACCTTCGTCGCGCAAGCGCAGGAGGCAGCCCAAGGCCCCAAGATGGAGGCGGTCGTGCAGTTTGGTAACAAAAAGCCTACCAAGATTGCCATCGATAAAGCCTCTGGCAAGGGTAAATTTATCTTTACCGACACCACTAGCCAGCAGCAGATGGAATACCCTGTGGCTCAATGCAAAACATTCATGCTGCAAAGCCCTGCTGACTTCCTGCTTGCCTCCCGCCTTTACCGCGCTGGCAAGTTGGAGCCCGCTGTGGCTCGCCTTGCGTCCGTGAAGAATAAGTACAAGAACTTTGTCGGACTTCCTGGTAACCCCTCGACCGAAGCAGCCTTGATGCAAGTCATGGCGCAGATTCGCTTGCAGGATTGGGCGGGTCTTAAGAGCACCCTCGCTAGTTTCCCCGAACCCAACATGGTGGAAGCTTACCAAAAGCCATTGCTGCTCGTTGCGGGCTTCCTTGCTGTGGAAGATGCCGAGGCGGCCAGCAAGTTAGAGGCTATTCAAGCCCTGCTTGACAAGAAGGCTGATGTCGATAAGCTCGACTTGGATGTCTATGGACTTCTGCGTTTGGCGCAGGCACGCGGTCTTGCGGCTCAAATCCCCGCTGCGGAGTGGGAGGCTGGCCTCAGTGAAGCCTCTGCCGCCACCGCATCCATTGCTGCTGACTACTACTGCCAAGCTGCCATGGCGATGCATGGTGCCAACCCCGAGTTGGTGGCCTATTGCATGACAAGTGCCGCGAAGCTGCTTTGGGCGACGCCTCAATCCAAGAGCTATCTTGCCACCTTGTCTGGTGCCAAAACTTGCTCCCCAGCCCAATGGACAGGTGCACCTGGCAACTTTAAGGATGCTGCCGCACTGGCTAAGATGGCTCAAGGTATCTTTGGTGCCGCCGCTGACGAAGCCACCGCCGCGATTGGCGCCTACTATGTGAACCCCAATGTTCCTGCTGCTCAGTAAGAGGAATTATTGACGAATAGAGATGGGGGAGGAATGCTGATTCTTCCCCCTCTTTTTTGGCTAAGCCGATTTGACGCTTATGTTTGATATGTTAGTACGCTTGTACCAGTTGCCCTGCGTGGGTGATTTGGTAGGCAATTTGAAGGAGCAGGGTATCACGGTTCGACCCGCCCGCCCCTATGAAACGCACATTGTTGCCGCTTGGGTCGGGCAGCACTTCAGCCCCAAGTGGGTGAGCGAGTGTCGCGTGGCGATGTCGCACCAGCCCGTGGGCTGTTTTATTGCGACGCGAGATAAGAAGGTGATTGGCTTTGCCTGCTGCGATGCCACCGCGCGCGGCTTCATCGGCCCCATGGGCGTCAATGAGGAATGCCGAGGCACAGGCGTGGGCAAAGCCCTACTTGTCACCGCCTTGGAAGCACTCAAAGCCCAAGGTTATGCCTATGGCATCATCGGGGGCGTAGGTCCTGCCGATTTTTACGCTAAAACCGTCGGTGCCACCCCCATCGAAAATTCCAGCCCCGGTATTTACGAGGACCTTTTACCGGGCTAAATGACTGAATCGCAGCGGGGCGAAGCCTCGCTGCGACTATTTAATGTCGATGATGCTGACCTCGGCTGGGCAGAAGAAGCGCATGCCGTAGATGGAACCCAGACCTCGGGTGACGTAGATTTGGCGATTACCTTCAAAGGAAAAGAGCCCAGCAGGCATGGAGGAGCGGAAAGAGATGTAGTCCCCCGTCAAAGGGTTGCGCGCTTGCCCACCGTGGGTGTGGCCGCTGAGCATGAGGTCCCAGTCGTATTGGGTTAAGAGCCAGCGGCTCTCTGGGTCGTGGGAGAGAAGGATGACGGGGAGTTCTTCTTCACCTACAGCTTTCATGCAGGCTTGTGGGTCTTCTTCATACTCGTTCCAATCGCCCAGCCCGATGAGTCGGATTTGCTTGCCGCTGGGGCTTGTCCATGTAATCGCCTTGTTATGAAGGAGTGTGATTTCGGATTTTTCGATGACTCGGGTGGTCTCATCCAACCTTTCCATATCATGGTTGCCCAGTATGACGTAGGTAGGGGCGATGGCTGCGAGTTGTTTAAATTGGATGATGAAATCTCGCGAGCGGCTGAAACGCAGCGATGCGTCCACGATGTCCCCCCCAATGATAATGATGTCGGGCTGGTGCCGTTTGATTTCTTCGACTGCCCGCTCCAGTATTTTGCCATCACTGTGAATATCGGCAATAAAGGCGATGCGCAAGGGCGCAGCCTCAGACAATGCGCCTGCGTCAATCGTGATGTAGTCTGTTACCAGTTGATAAGCCCCGTAGGTACCAAGGATTTTTGCGGCACCCATGCAGAGCAGACTCAGGATGATGACGCGCAGTAAGATTTTTTTGGGTGAGCCCCACCAAGCTCTTTTGTGCAGCGTTTGGGGCTCGCTTGTCTGACTGGGCTTTTCTTCTTTGTCCTTATCGCTCATGCGGGAGTAGGTGGGTTGAGGATGGCTAACTCGGGGTCGAGGAAGATGCCATCCTTGCGGATGAGCTCATCGTCAAAATAGATTTCACCGCCACCGTATTCGGCACGTTGAATGCAGACCAAATCCCAGTGCACCTGCGACTTATTGTCGTTATCGCAGTTTTCATAGGCCTGACCGGGGGTGAAGTGGAAGGAGCCGGCAATTTTTTCATCGAAGAGGATGTCGCGCATGGGTTCCAAAATTTCGGGGTTGCAACCAAGGGCAAATTCACCGATGTAGCGGGCACCCTCATCACTATCCAAAATCTTATTCAGCGCATCACTGTTGCCATTGCAGCTGGCCTTGATGATTTTGCCATCCTTGAACTCCAGCACAATGCCGTCAAAGGCAATGCCTTGGTAGATGGTGGGGGCGGTGTAGCTGATGACCCCATTGACCGAGCACTTGACGGGGGCGGTGAAGACCTCTCCGTCGGGGATGTTGTATTCGCCTGCGCAAGGGATGGCCGGCATGCCCTTGATGGAGAAACTCAAATCCGTACCCTTGCCCGTGATGCGGACGCGGTCGGTGCGCATCATGCGTGTTGCCAATTTGTCCATGGCGAGCTTCAGTTCAGCATAGTTGGCAAGGCAGCAGCGGAAGTAAAAATCCTCAAAATCCTCGGTGCTCATCATCGCAGCTTGAGCCATGGCTGGGGTAGGCCAGCGCAGGACGCACCATTTGGTGTGGCTGACGCGTTGGTTGAGCACGGGGGTCATGTACTTCATCGCCAACTTCATGTTGTCGGCGGGTACGCTGGAGTTTTCAAAGCTGTTGTAGCTACCACGAATGGCGATGTAGGCATCCATGTGCTTCATCTCTTGCAAGGCAAACTCGGTGAGGAGGCTGTACTGCGCCTCCGTGGCACCTGCGAGCATCTCGCGGTTGAGGCGACCGTGGGAGACGCGAAGGTGGGGGTTCGCACCGGCAGCGCGTGCCGCGCGGATGAGTTCTATGCCGATGGAGTCGGGGCAGTCCGCGACGTCAATGAGGACATTTTCCCCCGCTTGGACTCGGCAAGAGTAGCTGATGAGGGAGCTGGCAAGTTGTTTGATTTTATCGTTTGTCATGAGATGCTTGTTTGGTAAGGAGTGGTGAGGATTTGAATCGCCTCGGACAAATCCGCGGCGGTGATGGAGCTGCTCAACTCGGGCTCGCCTAGGCTCTTGAGCAGGACGAATCGGATGGCACCTGCCTCAAACTTTTTATCGGTAGCCGTTTTGGCGAGGGCGAGTTTGATATCGACCTCTGCGGGCAGCTGTAGGGGGAGCCCGATGAGGGCGAGGCAGTCGAGCAGTTCTCGTTCCGCCTCTTCACTCAAGCCAGCGTGTTTACGAGAGAGCCAGAGGGCGGCACGCATGCCAAGGCTGACGACCTCGCCATGCAAGATGTCACCGTAGGGGACGGAAGCCTCGATGCCATGCCCCAGCGTATGCCCGAGGTTGAGGAAGGCGCGAATGCCCAAGGTTTCCTGCTCATCCGCTTCAACAACGCGAGCCTTGATGGCGATGTTATCCGCCAGCAGCTGGGGCAGGGTGGCAAGCGTTGCGGGGGAGAATCCCGTGTGAACTTCCGCGCCCATTTGGCTGAGGGCTGGCAGCATATCGGGCTTGCGAATGGCGGCATGCTTCACCATTTCCGCCATGCCTTCAATCAGCACTCGCGGGGGTAGGCTCAGGAGTGTTTCGGGGTCAACCAGCACCAAGCGGGGTTGGTGGAAGGCACCAATGAGGTTCTTACCAGCCGCAATGTCTACCGCGGTCTTGCCACCGACAGAGCTGTCAACCTGCGCCATGACCGTGGTGGGCACTTGAACAAAGGGGATGCCACGGTAGTAGATGGAGGCGATAAAACCTGCCAAATCACCCACAACTCCACCGCCTAGGGCGAGGACAATGCTCTTTCGGTCGTGACCCGCAGCCACCATTTCGTTGCTGATTTGCTCGACCGTCTGCAAGCTCTTATTGATTTCGCCTGCTGTAAAAACGTGGGTGCTGACTCCATATCCCGCGCTCTCTAAGGAGGCGACGGCTCGCTCTGCATAAAGGGGGGCTACATTGCTGTCGCTGATGAGGGCGATTTTGCCCTTGATGTTGGCAGCCTGAAGATGTTGACCTAAGCCATTTAAGGCACCATTTTCAACAATGACATCATACGAGCGGGACCCAAGAGATAGCGATACGGTTGGCATGCTGTAATTATAGCGTGCTCAAGGGTCTCTAGCAAGCGGAATCTTTAAGACTTCCCGATGGCGAGTTCGGAGAGTTTTTTGCCGCAATCAAGGATTTGACGGCACTTTTCTGCGCTGGGCGCTTCGCCTTCTGGCAGGTCCATCAGGGTGGTGAGTTGCTTGAGGATGGCTTGCATCTCTGCAACCTTCAGTTTGGATGCTGTTTGGGGGTTGAGGTAGCCGAGCGTCTCGCTGAAATAGCTGGGAGCATCCGCATAGAACAGGGCTTGCGCTTTTTCTGCGTCAAACTGGGTATTGATGGCTGCTGCTGCTGCCGTCAGGGCGCGCACCCAGCCGCCGAGGGCGATGAGGTGGGCTTGGTCGGGGTCGCGCAGGGCGATGAGTTCGGCATTGACATCATTTTGAGTCGCGGCCAGCGTTGCTTTGAATTGGTCGAGTAAGCCCTTTTCTGCTTGCTCCAACAAGCTGGCCGAGTGCGCATTCATGCGCTCCCCAACTCCCATGGCCTTGCCGTAGCGGCTCAAATCCATGGCGATGGGTTTGATGTCATTCATGCGACCACTGCGCACGGCAATAAAGCCATCAGCGAGCAGGAAGCCCATTTCGAGAGCCAAGGCTCCCGAGTCGGTCGGAAGGATTTCTGGGCGCTTACGCAGCACGTATTCATCGGGGATGCTGGGCAGTCCTTCCAATTGATTAAAGATTTTGCTGATGGATGGCGCGGTATAGATGTTGACCCCCAACTCTTGGTTGATGTGGTTGTCGTCTAAATTGGAGTCATCACGGAACATGGCAGGTACTTCGCGCGGGGCGCGCTGGTTTTGGTCGTGGTTTTCTGCCGTGGGGACATCCATGACATCTTCGTCGCTGATGATGTATCCGTTCTCCATTTCCTCGCTGCTGTTTTCGGAGCTGGTGTCAGCGTGGACATATCCATTGAGAATGAAAATGCTAGCGCAGGGGATAATCAATTGGGAGAAGACGGATTTCATGGTCGATGCGTGTGATGAGTAGATGGGGAAGAAGTTGTGAATTATGGCTTGACCCTAACGATATTTTACATTACTATACCTGTTCGTCAAGTTAATCATACGAACTGACGTGAAAAATCTCTGTTAGAAGGCGGCTTACATCGCTTCATCAAAGCCGCATCGCAAGGAGTTATTGGTGCCCTTGGGATTCTCTAGCAGCACCTAATACTCTTCGCAACATGGAAAACTACGACGCTTACGCATGGTTGAACTTTTTTTGGCTCGCCATCTATTTTCTCATTCTTATCTGCATGTCTTCCTACGGTTTTCACCGTTTGATGATGGTCTTCCTCTATATTTGGCACCGCAAGGACATTCCCCAACCCAAGGGGCAGTGGGATGAATTGCCCTTTGTGACCATCCAGTTGCCCATGTTCAATGAAAAATTTGTCGTGGCGGGGCTCTTGAAGAAAGTGATGGCCATCGACTACCCCAAGGATAAGTTTGAAGTGCAAATTTTGGATGATTCCACCGATGATACCTATGAACTTTGCATGGAACTTGCGGAGCAGTACCGTGCCCAAGGCTTTGACATCACCTGCATTCACCGCGTTGACCGCACGGGCTACAAAGCCGGTGCTTTGGAGGAGGCTACCGCTGTCGCCAAGGGGGACTTCCTGCTCATTCTCGACGCGGACTTCCGCCCCAATCCTGATATCCTCAAGGCTTGCATGCCTTACTTTACCGACCCTAAGGTGGGCTTGGTGCAGACCCGCTGGGGTCACCTCAACCGCAATAAGAATATGCTGACGCGCTTGCAGAGCATTTTCTTGGATGGTCACTTCGCCTTGGAGCAAAGCGTTCGCAATCGTTCGGGTCGTTTCTTTACCTTCAATGGTACCGCAGGTATGTGGCGCAAGTGCGCGATTACCGAAGGTGGTGGTTGGGAGCATGATACCATCACCGAAGATATGGACTTGTCCTACCGCGTGCAGATGAAGGGCTGGCATTTCGTCTACCTCAATGACTACGTGACCCCTGCCGAGTTGCCTGAGGACATGGATGGCTTCAAAGCCCAGCAGCATCGTTGGACGAAGGGCTGCATCCAAGTATGCCACAAGATGTTCTTCGATATCTGGCGCGCAGATATCCCCCTGAAGGCAAAGTTGGAGGCAACGACCCATCTGACTTGCAATTACTCCTATTTGGCTCTCATCCTACTCTGCTTCCTCGTCATCCCAATCAGTTTGGGCATCTTCGCCCCACAGGGTGAGTGGAGTTGGGAATCCCCTCAAATGATTTTGGTGACGGGTACCTTCTTCTTCTTTGCGACCCTTTCGGTCTGCCTGTTCTATGTTGCGGCCGAGGTAATCGTGCGACCTAAGCGTTGGTGGGCGGTCTTTGCGCTCATTATTCCCCTGCTTGCCTTGGGGGTTGGCCTGGCTGTCAATAACGCCAAAGCGGTGTTGGAGGGAATGTTTAGCAGTAATTGCGAATTTGTGCGCACACCCAAGTTTGGGGAATCTCAACAGGGGAGCCTCTCCATCGAAAAGCGTGCGCAAGGCTATAAGGCCATCAAATCCGTCATCGTACCCTTCTTGGAGTTGGGCTTTGGCGCCTTCTTTGTCGCGATTGAAGTGCGCAACCTCATGTTTGGCGAGGTGTGGGTCTTCCTCTTGATGAGTCCCTTCCTCGGCTTCTTCTACACGGGTATCTGCTCGACAGCTCGCCTCTGCGAAGGTGTGTTCTCACGCTCGAAAAAAGAGCAGGCTTAATTGATGATTTGCCCAAGCATGAAATCACGCTTTCTGATAGTCGGGGTGCTGCTCTGCGCGATGCTGAGCTCCTGCAAAATGCTTCCCTTTAAGGAAGTAGCCTACGTCGAGGGCCCTGATACACCACCTGCCGAGGTGATTGAAGATGGGATTGCCATCACCCTGCGCGATCAAAAACTGACCTATTTCCAAAAGGGTAAGCCCGTGATGGAATACCCCATCAGCTCTTCTAAGTTTGGCATCAGTGCCAAAAATGGTAGCCACTGCACCCCCTTGGGTGTTCATGCTGTCAGCGATAAAGTGGGGGCAGGTCAGCCACAGGGCATGGTCTTTAAAGGTGGTCGCCCCACCGGTGAAATTGTGGGGGTGGACTCCAAAGACCGCGACCCTATCGTCACGCGTGTCGTTAAGTTGGCGGGTTTAGAGAAGCGTAACCGCAACTCCCTGCGACGTGGTATCTTCTTGCATGGTACCCCCGAGGAGCGATACATTGGTACCCCAGCCTCCTACGGTTGCATCCGCATGCGTAGTGCCGATATCGTCAAGCTTTACCCCTACCTTCACCGAGGAACCCCCGTGGTGATTGAGACTTGCTCTCAAGCGACGTACAAGGATTGCGTACAGCGAACCTTCCACCCCGCACCACTTGCCCCAAGTGCCCCTGTGGGAAGCAGCGCTGCTGACTCTAAGAGTGAAGTGGCTGCTCATTGAGGCAGGCGTAAAAATCAACGTTTTGGGCTTGACCAAAACGAAGGCTGATGCTACATTAGCCCTGCAGGTCCGAAGACACCTGTTTTAGCATCTTATGTCCACCGAGCTCCCCACCGCAAGAAGCGCGATCATGAAGCGCGTGAATGTCACCGTCGTCGCTGCCACTTATAATGAGAAATTTACCACTCCTCTCTTAGAAAATTGTCTTGATGAGTTGGAGGATGCCCTCCCTCTTTCTAAGATTACCCTTGTACGCGTCCCTGGTTCTTACGAGGTGCCCGTGATGGTCAAGCGTGCTATCGAATTGGGTGATGCCCGCCCCGACGTGGTGATTGGCTTGGGCTTGATTGTGCGCGGAAGCACCGCCCACGCGGATTTGATTGGTGCCGCCATCACGCAACAGCTGATGAGCATTGCCTGTGAGACCATGGTGCCCGTCATTCATGAAGTGCTTTTGCTCGATACCGAAGAGCAGGCCTTTGCCCGTTGCATCGCTGCTAAATTGAACCGTGGTCGCGAGGCCGCTCGTGCTGCTGCTGCCATGGTTGAGGCGATGGAAGACCTTGCTTCTGGTCGTAGCGATGCGCTCACCGACCGCCGCACGCGCCAATTGGATATGGACCCCCTTCGCTAATTTTTGACGCCCTAATTGATATGAATCAACGTAGCAAAATTCGCCAGTGTGCCCTGCATTACATCTATGCTAAGACCCAAGGTGGTCAAACAGTTTTCGCGGAAGACTTGTTCTGGGATATCGCCTTGGAAAAGGAACGAGAGCACTACCATCGCAGCTTTGCCAAGATGCTGGCTCACACCGCCCGCAACTCCCAAGATTCCTTCCGCCTGCTTGAAGAGCGACTCAACGCCTTGATTGATGCGACGGCCGAGGATATGACCACATCCAGCCTTCGTGATGAGTTGAGCCGCTTCCTCACCCAGTCCAGCAAGTTGGAGGCAAGCATCATCGCCCTTGGTCATGCCTTGGTGGACAAGCGTCGTGAAGACTGCGAACCCTTGGTGGCCTTGAGCAGCGAGCTGATTGCCACCGCTGATGTCCTCAAGCATCTGGGCCCAGATTTGAGCTTTATGCTGGCTGACTACCCCACCTATGCCCGCTATGCAGAAGGTGTTAAGGCTATTATTAAGCGTCGTTTGGTCATCGGCGAGCGCATCGTCGCGATGCGCGATGTCGATTTGTTGCCCGCTGATGGAGAGTACAAGGCCTTGATTAAGGCCAGTAAGGACTTGGCAAGCATCCGCCCCGCAGCGGAAGAATTAGCCCAAAACGTGCTTTCTCAACAAGAACGCTGGGAGGAAATTATTGAGCCCCTGCTCAAGAACTACTCCATGCAACGCCTCGACTTGCTCGATAAGTGCATCCTCTTCCTCATGCTCTATGAGCTTAAGATGCTCGAACTGCCCCTGCCAGTCGTCGTCAGCGAAGCCAATGCGCTTGCCAACGCCTACTCGGGCAGCAAGAGTGCCACCTTCATTCATGGTGTCTTGGCAGCAGCCCACAAAACTGAACCCACCAGCTAAGCATGGCGAATTTTTTCAGCAAGCTGCTCGACAAATTCTTGGGTGAGCCCGAGATTGACTGGGACGAGC
>JAWXTZ010000024.1:0-21376 GCA_044433085.1 Akkermansia sp. | reverse complement strand
TTTGTCTCAAACTCTAGCAGGGCTTTGCCCTGCACCCACCAAAGGGCTCGCCCTTTGGAATCCATTCACGATGCTTCGCATCGTAGGGGCAAATCTTGCTGGCATGGCCGTGAATGGTAACGGTTTTTTTACGCTTTTTCACCCTGTTGGATAAAAAAGAGTACTTTAGACTTGATAAAAAAAAGCTTTTTTGGCAGAATGTGCCCCGTTATGGCACGTATTAATGACTCCTTCTTAAAATTGCAAGCTGGCTATCTCTTCCCCGAGATTGGTCGCCGCGTTTCCGCCTTCACCGCAGCCCATCCTGATAAGGCTGCTCAAGTCATCCGCTGTGGTATTGGCGATGTGACAGAACCCCTTCCACAAGCAGCGATTGACGCGATGCACAAGGCAGTCGATGACCAAGCAACGCGTGAAAACTTCCATGGCTATGGTCCAGAACAAGGCTATGCTTGGCTGCGCGAAGCCATTGCCGATGTGTCCTACCAACAACGCGGGGCCGATATTTCGGCTGACGAAATCTATGTCTCCGACGGCGCCAAGTGCGACACAGGCAACATTCTTGATATCTTCGGTCATGATAACATCATCGCTCTGCCAGACCCCGTTTACCCCGTCTACGTTGACACCAATGTGATGGCTGGTAACACAGGTGCGGCCCGTGAAGACGGCTCTTACGAAGGTTTGGTTTACCTGCCTTGCACGCCTGAAAATAATTTTGTGCCAGCTGTTCCCACCCAACGCGTTGACTTGGTCTACCTCTGCTTCCCCAACAACCCAACGGGCACGGTGGCAAGCTATGATGAATTGAAAGCTTGGGTTGATTATGCCTTGGCCAATGATGCCATTTTACTTTATGATGGCGCGTACGAGTCTTTTGTCACCAAGAAAGACGTACCAGCTTCCATTTACGAAATCCCCGGTGCCCGCCAGTGCGCGATTGAGTTCCGCTCCTTCTCCAAGCAAGGTGGCTTCACAGGTGTTCGTTGCGGCTATGTGGTCATTCCTAAAGAATTGACCGGCAAGGCTGCTGATGGTAGCGAAGTATCCATCGCTCAACTTTGGAACCGTCGTACCAGCACCAAGTTCAACGGTGCTAGCTACATTGTCCAACGTGGTGCAGAAGCTCTCTTCTCCCTCGAAGGCCAAGCACAGACACGTGCTCTCATTGAACACTACCTCGGCAATGCCGCCTTGCTTCGTCAAACTTGCGAAAAGCTTGGTCTCAAGGTGTGGGGTGGTGAAAATGCCCCTTACGTTTGGGTACAATGCCCCAATGGTCTCGGCAGCTGGGAGTTTTTTGACAAGATGCTGACCGAAGCACTGGTCGTCATCACCCCTGGTGCTGGCTTTGGTGCTCATGGGGAAGGCTTCTTCCGCATTTCCGCCTTCAACAGCCTCGCTAACGTGCAAGAAGTTTGCAAGCGTTTGGAAAAGCTCCTCGCTTAATCTTCGTTTTCAAGACAACAAAAAGCCCAAGGTTTACGCCTTGGGCTTTTTGTTGATGGACTTAATCAATCAGCCAGCTAATGTGGCGCTGGTATTCTTCCCCTGCCTTGATTTCGATGCTGGGGAAGTGGGGATTGTTGGGGCTATCAGGGTAGCTTTGCGCCTCCAGCGCAACACCGCCAAAGCTATCGGGCAGGTAATAGCCTGTGTATACTTGAAGAGCAGGGGCATCGGTCAGCACTTGCACACGGCGACCTGCCGCTTGAAGCTCGGCAGCACATTCCGCTTGTTCATCAAGACAATAATTATCATCAAAACCAAGGGGTAGGGGCTTACCCTCACCCAGTTTATCACCCAAACGGGTAGGCTGTTGCAAATCGTGAACACGACCGGTAAGGCGTGCGATTTCACCCGTGGGGATGTTATCGACCATGGGGGTGAACTGCTGTGCGGCGACACTCAGTTGGTGCTCGGAAATGCTTGCCTCACCACTCAAGTTCCAGTAGGCGTGATTGGTGAGGTTGACGATGCTATCCTTCGTGCAAGTCGCCTTCATCTCTAGGCTCAACTTGTTGGCGACGAGGCTGTAAGTGGCTTGAATTTGGAGTTCGCCGGGGTAGCCTTCCTCTCCATCAGGAGATGTGTAAGCGAGTACGAGATGTTGAGCTGACTGTTCGACCACCTTCCAAATTTTATCAGAAAATCCGCTATTTCCGCCGTGTAAGTGGTTTTCCCCATTATTGATGGGGAGCTGGTAATTCTTGCCAGCAATGAGGCATTGTCCCTTGGCGATACGGTTGGCGACGCGTCCGCAGATGGCACCGCAGTAGCATTGGTCTGCGGCAAGTTCCTCTTGAGTTTTCGGCCCATATAAAAGTTCAAAACCTTGGTGCAAGACTGAAATGAGTCTCGCACCAAGGTCGCTAATTTGAACTTCTAGACAGTCGGATTGAAGTGTATAGAAAGTCACGTTTGCAGGGTTGATGAATTAATAACCGTCTGGAGCAAAGACGCTGTTGTTATTGCTCACTGTCAGTGTGCCATGTGTGCCAACAGGAATGGCGCCAAATTGACGGTAGATGGGTTGGGTGACGTTGAAGGTGCGTCCTGTCTTGTCAGACTTCACGCTGAGGACTTGACCTGGTGTTTGGTCGGCATACTTGCCAATCGCACGTCCTGCAGCAGCACCCACGACGCCAAATCCAACGGTCGAGACAACATTGCCACTGCCACCACCAAGCAGAGAACCTGCACCAGCACCTACAGCAGCACCGGCGAGTGTGCCGAGGTTTTTGCTGGTTGAGGATGCGTCAAGCATGATGGAGCGTTCCGAAACAACGGTACCTGGGATAGCTTCACCGATGGTACCAGCGGCAAGTGCCGGTGCGGAGTAGTAGTCAGCGAGATTATTGCAGGAGCTCAAACCAAGGGCGGATGCGGCAAGGATAGGAATAATGAGTTGATACGTTTTCATGATCTATTTAGGATAGCTTAGGTTCTTATTATGCTACAAGTATTTAGGCGTGTCAAACAGCTTTTTTGTTTAAGTCGCACTTATTCTTTTGTTGTCTGGGGCGATTGCAGCGGGTGGCTTTCTGCCTCCCAAGAGCTGACACGTCCATCTTTAAAGTTGACCGTAGCAGTCGTTTTAGGAACAAAGGTAGTGGAGGTATCAAAGGGGGATTGATAGGCGGGGTCGTACCAGCCATTAGGCCCCCAATCAGGACCATTCCAACTGTTGATGGATATAACGGCCTGCATGCGCGTGTAGTCCCAGCGGGTTATTTGTTGACCATTTTGCTCACCCTTGAAGGGTGGGTTACTGGGGTATCCCCATGCCAAGAAGACGGCTTTGGGGCTCATGCCCGTGGTAATGCGACCTTGCGAGACCAAGTGTTGGTCTTTGGGGGAAAGGTTGTCATACACTTGAGGGTTTTTCGCGATTCGGTAGGCGGGGGTATTGGTGTTGGTGCAGGCGCATAAGCTTAATCCGCAAGCGGCAGCACCTAATAATAAGCTCGTTCTTTTCATGAGCTGACCTTATCATGAAAAAACGTTCTTGCCAAGAAAGAAACTTTATGATAGTTTAACGAGTATTGAAGCGTATGAAATTCTCACATCAATTATTTGCAATGTTGTCTCTGCCTGTTGTATGCGCAACCGCCATGGCAGAAGGTTCTCTCGGTGCTGTTGAAGGTTTAATTCCAGTTGACAAGCTGATGCCAGGTCGTGTTGTCAAGGCTGTTTTGAACCCCGAGTTAAAAGGACCTCATGAAAAAGTGATGGCCAAGTTTAACGCCCTTCCTGAAGAAAAACGTAAGGAGCTTGCCAGCAAAATCACCAAAGTTAACGCCATTGAGTATGTTCCTGAACTCTGGGACTCCAAGCAGGCCTATGATGAATACCTCAAGATTTGGGAAGCCAATGGAGTTCAAGAACTTCAACAAGTCGTCTTGGGCTTGACCGCTGGTGATCAACCCAATGTTTGGAATGTCGTTTCCGCAGAAATTGACAACGCAGGCAAGGCCAAATCCCCTCTTCTTCTTTCCACCTTGTCCTACGATGCCAATGCCAACACATGGACATCCAACAATGGTGTCTTGACGGCCTCTGATGTTGCTCTTGACAACAAGTTTGTCTTTGGTGCTCAAAGTGGTACAGAATGGAAGCTCGAAAAGGAAGAAGCTGGTTGCGTCATGGGCGAACGCCTGCAACTCACCAAGACTGCTGATGGTAAGTTTGTCTTTGTGACCTACAACTTTGCTGAAGTATCCAAGGCAACTGGTAAGGGCATCGCCCAAGGTGGTTTTGTGCTTCGCTTCCCAGTTCAATCGGCAGCAGGTGCTAACATCGCGACACCTGGCCAACGCTAATCATTGAAAGGGAAACTCTTAGGCGGAAGATCCCCCAATGTTGAGTGGCTCTTCCGCCCTTCCTGTTTGTAAAATACCACGTTTTTATGCGAATTATTGCTGGTCTAGCAAAGAATTTTATCCTCAAGGTGCCTACGGGCGAAGTACGTCCGACACAGGACCGCGTTCGAGAGGCTCTCTTTAATATTTTAGGCTCCTTGGTCGAGGGAGCAAGCGTGCTCGACCTCTTTTGCGGTTCTGGCTCCGTCGCCTTGGAGTCCCTTAGCCGTGGGGCTAAATCCGCCAGAATGGTTGATTTGGCGCGCAACTCCTGCGCCATCGCCAAGCAAAATCTGGAAAAAAGCCGCCTGAAGGGTGGCAGTGTCACCCAGAGCGATTGCTTGGAGTTTGTCAAGCGAGACCGCGGTCAGTATGACATCATTTTTGTGGATCCCCCCTATTGCAAATCCTTGGGTGATCGCGACATGATTGCCGAGTTGATGAATAACCGCCTTGCCGAGCTCTTGGCACCCAATGGATTCCTTATTGCCGAAGCCCAAGTTGGTTATGGCGTAGGCGATGCCTTGAGCCGCGAGTTTGATGGCTGGAAGCTCATCGATGAGCGCACCTACGGTGGCAACACCATTCTCTTCTACCAAGCTGAACACGCCGAGTCATGAAACGTTTCCTTGTTCTGAGTATTTACTACCTCATCTTTCCCATCTTTCTACTGATTTCGCTACCGGGTTATCTCATTAAGATGTGGCGTCGTGGGGGTGTTGGCTCAGGCTTGTTGGAGCGTTTTGGTTACTACCGCCCCACCTTGGCTGATGAACCTCAAGGTGGGCTCTATGTGCATGCCGTCAGTGTGGGGGAGGCTTTTATCGCGCTGAAGTTCATCCGCGAATGGCAAAAGACGCATCCTGAAGCTGTTGTTTTGGCTGTTTCAACCTCCACGGGGCATCAGGTTGCGCGTGCCTTTGCGGGGCCACAACTTCGTGTTGTATACGCGCCTTTGGATTTGGTCGGTTTGCCCGAGCGATGCTTGAGTCGCTTTCAACCTACAGCTGTCGCCTTAATCGAGGCGGAGTTGTGGCCCCATTTCGCGCAGGTGTGCAGCCGTCGCCATATCCCCCTCTTGATGCTCAACGCGCGACTTTCGCCCCGAAGTGAAGGACGTTATGCCAAGGTGCGAGGCATCACCCAAATTCTTTTTGCCAAGCTTAACGCCATGGCGACTCAGAATGAAAATGACGCCCAGCGTTTCGCGAACATCGGCGTAAAGTCGGACATTATCCATGTCATCGGTAGCATCAAATTTGATGTTCTAGGCGATTTATCTAGCGAGCCGCGCGCGGATTATGCTGCGATTTTGGATGACCTGCGCGATGGAAAACCTGTCGTGCTAGCCGCCTCCACCCATGCGGCCGAGGAAGCGATGATTGCCACCGCCATTCGAGAAGCGGGCGCCTTCCCCCTAATTGTGCCCCGCCATGCCGAGCGTCGTGACGAGGTGATGCGCGACTTGCGCGCTGCTGGCTTTAACCCCATCTTGCGCACGCAAGCTGCGGCTGATGCCCAAGGTGACTGCTACGTTTGCGACACCACTGGTGAGTTGCGCGATTGGACGCAGCTGGCTCAGCTTGTCATCATCGGGAAAAGCTTTTTAGCCAAAGGGGGGCAAAATCCTGTTGAAGCGATAGCCGCACGCATCCCCGTCATCACTGGACCCGATATGAGCAACTTTGCCGATTTGGTCAAGATGCTCCAAGATGTCAATGGCATCAGCGTGGTGGAGAGCTCCTACTTGTGCAGCCAAATTTCCCGCCTGCTCCAAGATGCCGAGCTTCGCCAGAAACAATGCGAAGCCGCCTACAACTGCCTTGCTGTTCACGCGGGTGCAACGGCACGCAGCGTAGGCTTGGTGGAGGACATTTGCCAACAAATGCGCTCATGAAATTGCGCCAATCCTACAATGCCTTGGTGATTAAGGTGGAGACCTATCTCACCGAGCGACGCGCGGCTGGTAAATGGGAGCGCCATCTGCCCGAGCGCATCTTTGACCCCCATCTTTGGCTGTGGGAGAACCGCAGTCTGCGCATTGGTGCGGCATGGGGGGCTTGCATGGCCTTAGCCCCATTGCCGATGCAGTCCTTCTTTGCTGCGCTGTGCTGCATCTGGAACCGTGGCAATGTGCCAGTCGGCATCCTTGCCTGCTGGATTTCCATCCCTGGCTATCAAATTATTGCATGGCCACTCCAATGGGCACTTGGTGCTTGGATTTGCGGGTCTGTCATCGGTGCTGATTCTGGTGCCTCCATCGACTTGGTGACCCAAGCCGCTAAGGCTGCACCAGAGGGCATGCAATCCATGCTCGCCATCCTCAATAAGGTGAATCTGGAGCTTTTTCTCGGTGAATTCGTGCTGGGCTGCGTGCTCAGCTGTGCCATGATTTGGCTCTTTTTCTACCTGCTCGTCGGTTTGATTGTTGCCCGAACCGAGGCAGCTGATTAGTGAAGTCGTTCGGTCTCGGGGACAATTTGCAGCCCCAACTCCTTGAGAATCGCTAAATCATGGGCAACGCCAGCACCTTTGATGGTGAGGTAGTTGCCTGTCATGAAGGCATTGGCTCCTGCGGCAAACATATCGTATTGACGCTCCTTGAGCACGCTGAGGCGACCGCCGCAGATGCGAAGGGTTGCTGTTGGGTTGATGTGTCGGAAGATAGCAACGATACGCAGTGCCTCATCAGGGCGGAGCACTGGCTGCTTCGCCAAGGGCGTACCGGGGTGGGGGTAAAGGAAGTTGATGGGGATGTTATCAATGCCATCTTCCTTCAGGAAGAAGGCAAAGTCAAAGCGGTCTTCCCAGGTCTCACCCAGCCCGAACAAACCACCACTACAGACGGAAAGACCGTCTTTAATCGCCTCGTGTACGGTATCGAGGCGGTCGCGCCATTGTTGCGTGGTGCAGACATTGGGGTAGTAGGATTCGCTGGTTTCCAAATTGTGGTGAAGGCGTGTCAGCCCCGCTGCCTTGAGTCGCTCAATCGCGGTCTTCTTCAACCGACCGAGTGAACCGCAGATTTGGGGTGCCGTTTTACCTGATTGCATGCGCTTTTCGATGAATTGGGCCAGTTTTTCAACGTCATCATCCGTCAGGGCACCACCAGCTGTCACGATACCACAGCGACCGACAGGGTACTGATCCCAGTCGTTCATGATGGTTTCAAGCTCCTCGTGGCTCAAGAAGGGGTAGTGGGGAACCTCGGTGCTGTTGGCTCCGCTTTGCGAGCAGAACTTGCAGTTCATGTTGCAGTTACCACTCTTGGCGTTGATGATGTAGCAGGCCTCAATCTGCTTACCAAAGAAGTGCTCACGAATCGCAGTGGCGGAAGCGAAGAGCTCTTCTTCTGGCATGTCGAGAAGTTTCCATGCCTGTTCGCGGTTTAAACCGCCCTGTTCCATTGCCAATTGCGTGTAGGTGTTCATCATGATGTTAGCTGAAAAAGAATACACCCCCTCAGTCTCCTTGTCAAGGTTGCGTCTTATTTGCTCACTTCGGCATAGAGGATTCCGCTGTCGGCATCGAAGCTCAACTTGATGTCTTGCCCCGCACCAAGCCCCTTGGTTTTAATGGCTCCCGTGGGCAAATCAACCTTTGCAGCCTTAAAGAGGGGGAAGCGACCTTGCTTGAGTCCCTGACCGAGATTGAGGCAGAGTTCAGGCGTGATGATGAGGGTATTTTGACCCAAGTCAGCAAGGGGCTTGCCACCCGCTACCGCCATGGAGATATCCCACTCCCCGCGCATGTTGATGCGTCCGTCACCTGTGATGAGTTCGCTGATTTCCTTGGGGCTGATAAGCGTGTCCTTGGTGAAGTTCAGTTCCCCATGGTTGATGAGGGAGCAGCCCTCAAAGGAGACGAAGACGGAGCCAAACTTATCCACCGTAAAGGAGCTGCCCTTCGCAATGGTCAGGGAGAGCTTGGAATCGAGAATGAGGGTCTTGACTCGCACACCTGCGGGGTTGCTAAGCGTGAGGTGCGTGCCTTCCCCCAAGCTCATGACATCGAAGTTTTCGATGCGTGCGGCAAAGTTATCAAGCACGACTTCGTTGAAGATGAGTTGGCGCGTGCCTGATTCACCACCGGAAAGCGTGCCCGCAAATTGGTCGAAGCCAAATTCGAGTTCCGAGGACTTGATTTTGTTTAAGATGATGCTTTGGGTGCCGCTCACGCTGCCACCACAAGGGCCTGCTACGACTTTGCCCCACTTGTCGCCATCGTGAATGATGGCCTTGCTGCCTTCGATGACGAGGGTGCTGCTACCCGCAATGTTACCAGCTCGCCCCGCAGCGTAAATATCACCACCGAAGCGTCCCCCTATGATGGTGAGGAGGGTGGAACCCCCAATATCGTTCTTGCTAAGCATGCCGCCCAACACATCGGCATCAAACTGCCCCGCCTTGAAAAGCATACGCACATCGCCCTCAATCTGGCTGTTATAGCCTGCGGCAACCGAGGCATTGAAGCCCTTGAACCCATTGCCCAGTTGAAGCGCATCAGCATCAAACTCCAAGTAGATGGAGCCTGTCACCTTACCCGCATTGATAGCGCCGATGACCGAGCTCTGCTTGCCACCTTGTGCCTTGCCAGAGAATTTGAGCAAGGCGTTACCATCGAGCGTCCATGCCATACCAGTCTTAGCGCTGGCCGAACCATAGGCTGCATACCACGAGGCTGCATTGGGGGCAAGGCTGCCCGCCTTGATATCTAGCCAGCAATTGCCTGTGTAGTCGCCCGCGTTAGCGTAGATGCGAGGTGTCGTTTGCTTGCCCGCGTGAAGCGCGATGCTGATATCACCCTCACTCTTTTTGCGGAGACTGGGGCGAGCGTAATAATCGGCCCCGCGCGCCATCGCTTTACCTTGAGCCTTCATCCAAGTGACAGAGCCATCTTGCTGCCAATCAATGGCTGTGATGGCCGCGATTGTTGGCGCGCCACCGACGGCATGATAGCTCGCCTTGGGGTCCGTGAGTGCTTGGGTAGCTGGGGCAAAGGAGCCAGTGCCATCGAGGGCAAGATGCTTGATGCCCAGCTTGCTCTTGCCATCATAGCTCAACTTGACGCCATTGGTGCCATCTGCTGCTTGTGCTGGGAGTGCCTCGCCAATCAGTTGGTCGCCCAACCAGACGTAGAATCCAGCCTTGAGCCCCTTATCGGGCTCTCCATTGACCCATGCGAGACGAATGGAATCCGTGCAGGCAGACATGTCTAGGGAATAGAGGATTTTGGAGCCCCACATGATGAAGGTCTCGTTGATGCTCAAGCTGCCCGAACGGCTGTCATCCCCCATGGTGATGGTGAGCGCATGCTCCGTATCCCAGCCACCTTGTTCCCCATTGCCGAGGCTAAGCTGGACATCGAGCGTGGCACCCTTGCTTAAGCCTTCCCCCTTATCCCAAGTGGCGGCAATAGCATCACCCTTGGTCATGGGTACGGGTTTGAGTGCTTGCGTAGCCTTGCGAGCTTGCCCCGCCGTAGCCCCCGCAATGCCTTGAGCCTTCGCAAAATTACCCGCGATGATGAGATTGCCTTGGTAGGATGTGTGTAAGCCGTCATTGAACATGGATGGCACCCCCTTAAAATTTTCCGCACCCAGCGAAACATCAACCAAGCCCGCATTGACATCAGCAATAAACAAATTCTTATCACGACGCTTCTCCGCCCATTCCTTCAAGGCCTGATTATAGGCTAGCACCGCAAGGCGTCCCTTGTCGTTGACCTTCCAAGATTTTGAGCTGGCCCAAACGGGGACGCCACCTAGCGTGATGACGCAGTGTTTGTTGTTGGAACGTACGGATTGATAAATCTTCTCCATGTTATCCAACTGGTAGGCGATATCTTTGAGCTTGCGGACATCGGAACGACCATCCCAAGAGTTCCACGAGGCATCCAAATCGTTGGTGCCAATCATCATCATGAAACGGGCAGGGGCATCCTTACCCTTGAAGACCTGCAAGGTCGGATCAAAGCCACTAGGGGCATCACTGGGCATGGTCTCCCCAACTTCATAGGGGGTGCCATCAGCCGTTTTGGCGGATTGCCCCATCCAGTTGGTGATGTTGGAATCCCCATACTTATTGCGACCATCATCCTCCGCGCCTGCAACGGCAGCCGCCGTGCCGCCCGACTCAGCGTTATGAACATTGATAAAGGCCACGGCACCATAGGAATCAGGCGATTGAGGCTTTGCATAGTAGTCCCCCTCCATGATACCAATAGGCGTGTACTCCAGACCATTATCAACCAAAATTTTGTGCATATCCCAGCGATACGATGTCTCGTAAGCGCCGTGAGTGATGGAATCGCCAACATACATCACCTTGCCCAAAGGCGCAGAATAGGCTATGGTGGAAAGGGTCGCGCAAGCGAGAGCGGAAGGATAAAATCGGAATTTCATAAACTTATAGAGTGTCGTTGCAAGGTTGACCTCACTATACAAAGTATACAAAAGCCCCGATTTTATTCAAGTAAAAAGCCCCCGAGGCGGGCGCTTCACAGCGGTTCCGTCAACAATACAGTTCCATCAAATTAATGGTACCAATGCTCATCTCAAAAGAACCGACCTGCTCAAAGCCCTTGCGCAGGTACATCTTATTGGCTTGGGTGTTGCCATCATAAACGTCAAGACGCACTGCGCCATAACCCATCGCCTGCAATTGTTCCAACAAGTGTTTTAAGACTTGCCGACCAAAACCCATCTCTTGCCAGCGAGGGTGCACACATAAACGATGCAACACCAAATAAGGGACGGACGCATCCTTCCATTTGCCGCTTGCGTACTCGGGCAAGCAATCCTTATTCAAGACGTAAGAAAAAGCAATCTCCCCATCAATCAAGCCCACGCACTGCTGCTGGTTCTCAATATCACCGATAAAGTGTGATAGCAAGGGGTAATCATCAGTCCACTGAATAATCCCCTGCGCGACTAAATGCTGCTTGGCCGCAAGAACACTCTCATAAAGTTCATCTAAATCCTCCATGCTGGCAAGTCGGTAGCGAACTTCTATCCCCTCGCCATCTCGATTCAACAGGGAGCGAGTTACGCAAGCATCAGGATAAGTAGCAAATAAATCAGCAAAGGTAATCAGTCTCATAGAACGTGGCAATTATACACCATCTCGGGTGGTCAAGCAATGCCTCATACTGCTTTTGTAAGGGTGTCCTTAGGGTAAATCGCCACAAGTAGGATTCATTTTGCCTTTATGGCGTCTTTAATTTTTTCACTCGCATTTTCTTGCGTTCTGAATCATGATGCAACACGGTAGAGTGATGGCTTGCTGGAAATGCTTGCAAAATTATAGAAATTTGTTATATTAAGGTGATTTTGCACAAAGACGTATTAGATATCATTAAAAATTTGAAAAATAATACTAACGCATTCAACAGAGCAAGAAAAGAATCCCATGAGTACTACGAATACCACAGTCCCCTCAAAGCGAAATTTTACAGTAGATGCCTTACGTGGCTTTTGTATTGTTGCCATTGCCCTATTGCATTCAATTGAACATTTTAACTTCTACCAACACCCCGTTGCGGAACAATCATGGCTTGCATTTGCTGATGCTGCGGTGTGGGACTCGCTCTTCTTCCTCTTTGGAGGGAAAGCGTATGGTATTTTTGCCCTTTTATTTGGGCTTACCTTCTTTATTCAAGATCAGAATGCCTTGGCGAAGGGGCGCGATTTTCGCTGGCGTTTCCTATGGCGCATGTTCCTGCTACTACTTCTCGCTCAACTCAACGCAGCTTTTTTTACCGCAGAAGTTCTTGTCCTATTTGCCTGTGTTAGCTTTGTCCTACCTCTCTTTGCAAGAGCTTCCAATAAAACAATCATTATCGTCGCCAGTATTCTATTGCTTCAGCCATTGGAGTGGGGGCGTATGATCTATGCGCTCTGCACACCTGAATATGTAGTAGGACCCTCGCTTGATGCCCCTCTGTGGAAGTTTTGTCGCATGGCTCAAAGTCAAGGCTCACTGTTCGAATTAATACGCGTCAACCTTTGGGAAGGCCAGCTAGTCAGTCTTGCGTGGGCAATGGAAAATGCACGTTTCTTCCAAACACCTGCCTTCTTCCTCTTAGGAATGTTACTTGGGCGTGGCAAACTCCTACAACACAGTCGTAAAAATAATATTTTTTGGTTTAGGCTTCTCCTTATCTCTTTACTCTTATTCTTCCCCCTTGATGGAATTGCAGCCCTCTTACCTGAACACATAGATAACATAGCGGTCCTAAGACCTCTCGCACTCATTTGCTCATCTCTTTCGAAAGCTTCGTTTATGGCCTTCTTGATTGCTAGCTTTGTTATACTTTACCATAATTGGGCACCTGCGCCCCGCCACCTTGAATGGCTAATCCCCATGGGGCGCATGAGTCTTAGCTGCTATATGACCCAATCCTTTGTAGGCAGCTACCTCTTCTACCACTGGGGACTCTACTTACAATTAGGCGCTTTCTATAGCTTATTAGTCGGTATAGGTATTGTTATAGCCCAATGCTGCATGGCTAAGATATGGCTAAAAAACTTTACGCAAGGACCTTTCGAAACTCTATGGCGGGCTGGTACAAACATAGGTATCAAATCCTGATAACACTAAAAAAGCAGAACTACTTGCGTCGTTCTGCTTTTTTAGTGTTATCACGGACAGGGTGTGTTTGTGGATGATGCTTGTGTGTTGAATGCCACGAAGAGAAGTTAAATTGACAGCTAGAGAATACCACATCGAGGCAGATGTCTAGGGGAATTTTCAGCATCTGTAAGAAAGGTCGAAAAATCAATTAATACGCTGGGCGAATGCGCGGGTGGCATGTGCCACGGGGGGGGATTCTACCCGCGGTCTTCGCCCCTGCTGCGCAGGGGTTCCCCATGGGAGGTGTCCCATGGGCTCAGACCCAGATTGCTCGCGCGCTCGCAATCTGCCCCCTCACCGGGGGGCGGGCGAATCCCCTTGATACGTGAACACTAAAAAAGCAGAACAACTGCGTTGCTCTGCTTTTTTAGTGTAATCACGGATCGGGGGGGATTCGAACCCCCGGTAAGGTTTTAAGCCCTACGTCCATTTAGCAAACGGGTGCTTTCAGCCACTCAGCCACCGATCCAGTAACTGTGTGCCGATATTATACTCTTCTGTCGGGTTTAAGTCAAGAAAGAAGTTAAAGAAATTTGGTTTATTTTGTATTTAGCCTGCGCTTGCAGCGGGGGATTTAGACTGCAATATCTTTATTTTCATGCGTCTTGTGCGGCTGTTTAGGAATCTGATTTTTTTTGTTTCATGCAGTGGGTTTTCTCGGGCTTGATTCTCGCTTCCGCTATCTCCAAATTTACCTTTGCTTTTTATGCTAATTGTGCTACTATTCTGCCAGCATGAAATTCACGGAAAAACTGCAAGCCCGCATTAAGGAAACTCGTTCGGCACTTTGTGTCGGTCTCGACCCTCGCCCGCAAACAGAAAATATGAGCCAGCTTGGTGATTGGTTAAATCGTCTCGTCGATGAAACTGCTCCTTATGCTGCTGCTTATAAGCCTAATATCGCTTATTTTGAGGCAATGGGACTGCCTGGTATGCGCTTGTTGGAGGGTCTTTTGGAGATTCTTCCTCGCGAAATTCCTGTGATTCTCGATGCTAAGCGTGGTGATATCGGTGAAACCCAAAAGTATTACGCCAGTGCTTATTTTGACCACATGAATGTGGATGCGGTCACCCTGAACCCCTTCATGGGCTATGATATTTTAGAGCCCTTCCTCGATTACCATGGCAAGGCTTGCTACTTGCTTGCGGTGACGACCAATGCTGGTTCTGCAGATATTGAGCGCCAAAAGCTTGCTGATGGTCGCTATGTCTACCAGCTCGTTGGTGATATGATTTCTCGTGCGCAGAGCGAAGGTCGCGCTACGGAGCTGGGTATGGTTGTCGGTTTGACCAATGCAAGCAATGAGGTCTTGACAAATCTCCCCGATGCCCCGCTGCTCATTCCTGGTCTGGGTGCGCAAGGTGGTGAGTTGTCCGCCCTCTCCGATAGCGGTCGCGTCGCACCACCTGCCATTAATGTTTCCCGTGGTATTCTGTATGCTGACCCCGATAAGAGCTTTGCTGAAAAGGCGGAGTTCTACGCGGCTCGCATTCGTGAAGCGCTTCAGCTGTAATCCATCGTTCTTCTGCTCATGAAGCAATACCTCGACCTGCTTGACGATGTGCTGACCAATGGTCTCGGTCGCGATGATCGTACGACAACCGGCACGATTGGCGTCTTTGGTCGTCAGGCGCATTTTGACCTGCGCGAGGGATTCCCCTGTCTCACAACGAAGAAATTGCATTTGCGTTCCATCATCATTGAGCTACTTTGGTTCCTCAAAGGTGGAACCAATGTCAAGTTCTTGCAGGATAATGGGGTAACCATTTGGGATGAATGGGCCGATGAGAATGGTGACTTGGGTCCCGTCTATGGCTCCCAATGGCGCAGCTGGCCAGATGGGCAGGGCGGTACGATTGATCAGATTGCAAAGCTGGTCACGGGGCTGAAGCAAAACCCTTGGAGCCGTCGCCACATCGTGAGTGCATGGAACGTGGCGGAGGTTGATTCCATGGCCTTGCCACCATGTCACAGCCTGTTTCAATTTTACGTCACCCCAGCTCAAAAGGCGGGGGAGAAGCATGGCTTGAGTTTGCAGCTCTACCAACGCAGTGCTGATTTGTTCCTTGGTGTACCCTTCAACATCGCCAGCTATGCCCTGTTCTTGCAGATGATGGCGCAGGTCTGTGGCTACGAGGCGAGAGAATTTGTTCATAGCTTTGGTGACTTGCACCTTTACTCCAATCATTTGGAGCAAGCGCGCTTGCAGCTGAGTCGCGCTCCACGCAAGCTGCCCACCATGAAGCTCAACCTAGATATCATGGAGATTGATGGGTTTAGCTACGAGGATTTTACCTTGGTGGACTATGACCCGCACCCTCATATCAAAGCCCCTATTTCGGTATGAGTATTCGCTTTTCTGCTGTCGTTGGCATGGCTGCCGACCGCGCCATAGGCAAGGATGGTACCATGCCGTGGCATCTGCCCGAAGACCTCAAGGTCTTTCGTCAGTTGACGACGGGGCACCCTATTTTGATGGGGCGCAAGACCTACGATAGCATCGGTCGCCCGCTGCCTAAGCGACAAAATATCGTGTTGAGCCGCCAAGCGGATTTAGCCTATGAAGGTGCACAATGTATCACCGATATCAAGCAATTGGCTGCTATGGAGCTGATGGATGAGGAGATTATGGTCATTGGTGGTGCCGAGATTTACAGCATGATGCTGCCTCAAATCACCACCTTGTGGGTATCGGAAATTGAGGGCGAATTTGAAGCCGATACCTATTTCCCCGAGTTTAAACATCATTTCCCTCACCGGGAAGAGGTCGAGCAGTTTGCCGGTTTTAAACTCATCAAATACACGCGCTGTTCAGAATCTCCTTGACTTGGTAGGAGAAAGGCGTAACATGAGAGAATGCTTTCGAGGAATAATCTCATCTGGCGCATCGGCCATTTTTACATGGAGGGTTTTCGCTCCATGACGCTTGGTCGCACGCTTTGGGCTATTATTCTAATCAAGCTCTTTGTGATGTTTGCGATTCTCAAACTCTTTTTCTTTCCTTCCTTTTTACAAGGCTCGGATGAGCAAAAGAGCGAGCACGTGTCCTCAGAGCTCATCGAGCGCATGACCCCCTAACTATTCCTTTTGCTACTTATGGAAACGATAGACACCTCCCTCATTGATTGGTCGCGTGCACAATTTGCACTAACGGCGATGTACCATTGGATTTTTGTGCCCTTGACGCTGGGTCTCGGTGTCATCATGGCAATCATGGAAAGCATTTACCTCAAAACAGGTAAAGCGTTTTGGAAGCAAACGACCCAGTTTTGGATGAAGCTCTTTGGCATCAACTTTGCCATGGGGGTTGCCACGGGGCTTATTCTGGAATTCCAATTCGGTACCAACTGGAGCAATTACAGCTGGTTTGTCGGTGATATTTTTGGTGCTCCCTTGGCAATTGAGGGTATTGTGGCCTTCTTCCTTGAGGCGACCTTTGTCGCGGTCATGTATTTTGGTTGGAATAAGGTGAGCAAGCGCGCCCACTTGACCGCAACGTGGATGACGGTCATCGGTGCCAGTTTATCAGCCCTTTGGATTTTAGTCGCTAACGCATGGATGCAGTACCCCGTTGGCATGCACTTTAACCCCGATACGGTGCGCAATGAGATGGGCGATTTTTGGGCTGTTGCCTTTTCCCCCGTGGCTGTGGTGAAGTATTTTCACACGGTCGTCACCAGTTGGATTGTGGGGGCTGTCTTTGTCTTGGGTGTTGCCTCGTGGTATTTGCTCAAGAAACGCCATACGGAATTTGCCATGGCGAGCGTGAAGATTGCGGCTATTGTTGGTCTAGCAGCCTCGGTCATCTCCTGCTTCACTGGGCATGCCTCCGCGGAAAATGTGGCCCAGTACCAACCCATGAAGCTGGCTGCGATGGAAGGTCTTCACGATGGTTCCGCCCCAGCTGGACTGGTCGTTGCGGGCTTACTGACACCTAATACAGACTGGTCAGTCGCGACAGAGGAGGCCTTCCTCTTCAAGATTGAGTTCCCCTACGTGCTCTCTATTCTTGCGAATCGCGATTTGGACTCCTTTGTCCCTGGTATCAATGATATTCTGGCTGGTGGCTACGCGACCCCAGATGGCATCGCCTTGAGTGCGGATGAAATGCGTGCGCGCGGTCGTATCGCCATTGATGCCTTGGCCGATTATCGCCTTGCGAAACAGGCTGGCGATGCGTCCACGATGAATTTTGCGCTCACTCAATTTGAGGAGAACTTCAAGTACTTTGGCTATGGCTACATCAAGGATAACAAGGAGCTTGTTCCCCCTGTGCCGCTGCTCTTCTACTCCTTCCGCGTGATGGTTGGCATTGCCAGCTTCCTGCTTGCCTTCTTTGCGCTCGTCCTCTTTCTCGGAAAGCGTTATGAGGGGATGCGCCTCTTGCAATGGGTCGCTATTCTGTCGGTTCCGCTTGCCTATATTTGCAGTCAATCGGGTTGGATTGTTGCGGAGGTCGGTCGCCAACCATGGGCGATTCAAGGCATTTTGCCCAATAGTGCTGCGGTTTCAGCCCTGAGCACAAGTAGTGTGCAGATGACCTTCTTTATTTTCCTGCTTCTCTTTACCGTGCTGCTCGTGGCCGAGCTGAGCATCATGAAGCGCGCCATCAGCGATGGCCCCGAACAACACTAAGTGATAGAAAGAATCAAGACAATGTTTGATAATTACGAACTTTTACAACAATACTGGTGGTTCTTGGTATCCCTGTTGGGTGCCCTGTTGGTGATGCTGATGTTTGTGCAGGGTGGTCAAAGCCTGCTGCATTGCATCGGTCGCAACGAGATGGAATATCGCATGCTCACTAACTCCACAGGCCGTAAGTGGGAGTTGACCTTCACGACACTCGTGACCTTTGGTGGTGCCTTCTTTGCTTCCTTCCCCCTCTTTTATTCCACCAGCTTCGGTGGGGCGTATTGGGTTTGGATGCTCATTTTGCTCTGCTTTGTGATTCAAGCTATCTCCTACGAATTTCAAAGCAAGAAGCAAAATGTCTTGGGTAAAAAGACCTATCATTTCTTCCTTTTGCTCAATGGTGTGTTAGCGCCTTTGTTGATTGGTACAGCCGTTGCCACCTTCTTCCATGGGGCGGAGTTCATCGTCAATAAGAGCAACATGACGCAAATTGGTGCTCCCACCATCTCCCAATGGGCGAATGGTTTGCATGGTCTAGAAGCTGTTCTCAACCCATGGAATGTCTGTCTTGGTGCGGCCGTGCTCTTCCTGTCGCGCGTGCTGGCTCGCCTTTATTTTATCAATAATATTGAGCATGAAGGAATCGAGACGCAATGCCGCCGCCATCTCCCAGCCGAAGCTCTTATTTTCTTGGTCTTCTTCCTCGCTTTCCTAATCCATTTGCTCTGTACAACTGGCTTTGCTGTCAACCCAGTGACGGCAGAAATCAGCATGGAGCCCTACAAGTACCTCAACAATCTGCTAGCCATGCCCCTTGTGGCGGTGACCATGTTGATTGGCGTTGTGGCGGTGCTTACGGGTATCATCATGGGTAGCTGGACAAAGAGTCGCGCGGGTATCTGGTTCTCGGGCTTAGGTACGGTATTGACGGTGCTGGCACTCTTGCTCTGCGCGGGGTGGAACAACACGGCATATTACCCTTCCTTGACCGATTTGCAAAGCTCCTTGACCTTGGCCAATAGCTGTTCGAGCCTCTACACGCTCAAGGTGATGACGATTGTCTCCTTTATCATTCCCTTTGTTCTTGCCTACATCTTCTACATGTGGCGTTTGATGGATGCTAAATCCATCACCGAGGAGGAAATGGAGAAGGATGGGCATGGCTATTGAGTGAACATCTCGACAGAGTGGGCTGATGTTGCAAATCAATCTTGCATTCAGCCCACGTTTCTGTTAAATTTTTGATGGTATCATGGATGGTTACAATGACTTTCATCAGAAGCGCAAAGCCGCAGGGAATCGTCGTCGCAAAGGCGGTGATTCCAATGCTGCCCTGTTTAAGGAAGCAAAACCATTCTGGCGTCGTTGGTTGATACGCCTTGCCGTCGTTTTTATCCTGCTCAGTGGCATTGGTGCCCTGACGGGGTATTTCGTGTTCACCACGGTAACTTCCTCCTACAAAAAATGGGCGGGTGAGTTTAATTTGGAGGACATCAACAACTTAGATCACCCCGGTATCATCTATGACCGCAAGGGCGATGAAATTGGGCGTATCTTTGATGAAAACCGCAGCTACGTGACGCTTGACCAAATCTCAAGCAGCATGGTTGATGCCTTGGTGGCACAGGAGGATAAGACCTTTTGGACCCACCCTGGTTATGATATTGTCGGCATTGTGCGCGCTGTCAAATCGACGGCTTCCGCAGGTGGCGAAGTCAATCAGGGGGCATCGACCATCACCCAACAACTGGCTCGCGGAGCCTATGATTTGGAACGTCGCACTAGGGCGCGAGGTGGTACCAAATACGAGCGTAAGATTGTTGAAATCTTCCTAGCCATGCGCATCGAAGAAAAGTACGACAAGAAGCAAATTATTGAATTTTACCTCAATCGCATCTACTTTGGTCGTGGTTTCTATGGCATACGTGCGGCATCCTTGGGTTACTACGGCAAGGAGCCCGTGGATTTAACCGTTCGAGAATCCGCCAGTTTGGCGGCACTCATCAAGAATCCTGAAAATTACAACCCCATCCGTCGCCCCGAGCTCAATCTCCGCTGGCGCAATGATGTGATTGACCGCATGCAGCGCTCCAACTACCTGACCTTGGACGAGGCGAGTCGCATCAAGGAGATGCCATTGGGGCTCAACCCCAAGCCCCTGCGTCGCAATACATCCCATCTCTATGAATTGGTGAAGAATCAGTGCTTGGAGCTCTTCCGCAGCGATCGAGCCGATGAGATTGTCAAGAGCGCTGGTATTCGCGTCTACACAAGCATCGACAAGGAGATGCAGGAAGCTGCGGAGGCTTCGCTTCAAACCCAGTTAGACGAAATTGAATCTCAAAAGGATTACAAGCATGTCCGCATCGACAATCGCATGGATCCGAAGGTACAGCAACATCGCTACTTGGATGGTGCAGTTTATGCCATTGATAACCAGACGGGCGGCATTATGGCCTATGTGGGTGGACGTGACTTCACCTTATCCAACTACGATGTGATTGCATCGGGACAACGCCCCCCCGGTACCGCGCTCTTGCCCTTCCTCTATGCCTGTGCTTTTGACAATGGGCTGAGCCCCTGCAATCGCTTTGTCGATGATGCCATGGATAATCGCATGGTGGGCATTGGTGGTTCAGAAGGTATTTTAGGCGAGTGGGGGATGGAGCTCAACAAGGGCAGCTACCTCGATTCGGTCACCCTGCGCCAAGCCCTCTCGTGGTCAAAAATTGCCACCTCCGCACGCTTGGGGATGCAGTTGGGTGCGAAGCGATTTATCAGTGAGCTCAAGCTCATGGGGCTTACCCCGCCACCGCGCAACCCCAGCAGCACCGAGGTGAATCCCACTTACTACCCCCGAGTCTACTTGGGTACCGAGCCCATGTCCATGAAAGAGCTCGTCTTGGCCTACACCAGCTTTCCGCTGATGGGCACTCGCCCCATCACCACCCATGTCATTACCAAGGTGACTGATAGCGATGGAAACATCCTTTGGGAAAACCCACTGGCCAAGCAGACAAAGAAAGTCAATACAACCGCGCCTTGCACGGCATTCCGCGTCCATTCCATCATGAGAGAAGGCTTGGAGAAAGGTGCGGCCATGCGCGTGCTCCCCTACCTGCCGCAGGGCTTCAACGGCGCGGTCAAGACGGGGACCAACTACACCTTTTCCGATAACACCCTCATTGGCTACAACTCCAGCATCACCTGTGGTGTTTGGATGGGCTTTTTGAATGACAGCCCACCGATTTACCCGACGGCATTCTCCTCCGACACCTGTGGCCCTATTCTGGGTGCTGTTTTTCAAGCGGCTGATGGTCGTTATGAGGATAAGAAGTTAACGCCACCAAGCGATACCGAGGAGGTGGAGATATGCAGTTACTCTGGCCAACAGGCCACGGATTTTTGCTTTGAGCCCGTCTTAAAAGATGGCAAACCAAGCTATGAGCGACGCACCTATTTGGAATATTTCCCCAAGGGGGATGTCTCCTTGGAGCGCTGCAGCATCCACGGTGATGGTGTTCCATCCTTAGGTGACTTTGTGGGAAGCTCCGTTGGTGCGGCTCGCGTTTTGCCGATTACTCCCGTTCTCCCCAAGACCCCAGCCTTGGTGGGTGATGACCCCTATGGCTGTGATTTGAGCCTTCACCCACGCCACAAAGATGGTGCTGGACTTGGCGATGGCGAAGGGCAACTCGCCCAACCCCTTGATGCCTTAAAATCTGATGAGGCTGATAAGACTGATT
>JAWXTZ010000023.1:0-21400 GCA_044433085.1 Akkermansia sp. | reverse complement strand
ACCCAATGAAGCGCAGCTGGGGCTTAAAGATGGCGGCATCGACCTTGCCTGTCGAGGGGTTATCGGCATCGACTAAGATGTAGGAGCGCACCCAGTCGTAGTAATTGCAGTTCTTCTTGGGGTCGGATAGTTCGCGTTCATTGGGTAGTTCCACCCATGGTTCCATATAGGTCTCCATCACCATGTTGAGCCCCATGGGATTGGGGAAGATAAAGGGGATTTTGCCATCCTTGCTGATGAATTCGCGCGTGGTCTCTTGCTCATTATTCAAGTAAAAGCTGGCGCTGCACGAATCGCGCCACCAGCAGCCGTAGGTGTTGAAATCGTCCGAGGGCACTTTGCCATCGGGGCGTTGCAGGCGCACCTCTGTAGCGCGAATGTCCTCCTTTTTACCACCATTTTTGGGCGTGAACCAGTAGTGGATGTTCGCATTCATGCCCTTGTAGAAATTTTTGCCACTAAAGTCCCCTGTGCGTCCGATGCACTCGCAGATATCCAGCTCCTGATTCACCGTGCCTGGGCGTCCATCATCGGCCAGTCGCCCCGAGATATAAAAGCCTTTTCCGCGAGTGGACAGCCAAAAGGTGGCAGACAGGGTCGTCTTGTTCGCCTTGAATCGGCATTCGTAGTAGCCATAGTGGGCATCCAGCGTCTTGGAGACAACAGCCGCGCAGGAGATGTTGTACTCAATCTCCTTGCCATCCCACGATTTGACAAGCTGCGGCTTTTTCATCTTGCTGCCCTGCATGACGAGCATACCATCCTTCAGGCTGATATTTTTAGGTTCAAAGAGCCCCGGCGCACGCCCCTGCCAGTTGGGGTGGTAGTCCAGCCATTTGTTCTCATCAAGTTTGCGACCATTGAATTCATCGGAAAATTGTTCGTTGAGCACCCATCGCTTGCCCAGCGGCGGTTCAGGGATGCCCTCAATCATATCAGTCGTGGGATAATTGGCAGCAAGCGCCAGCGGAGCCAAAAGAAAAGGTAAGAGAGTTTTCATAGCTGATTTTCTCTACAATACTCTTATTTGTGTCCGTGGGTCAATGATAAAAGTGAAGGGCACCTTGCAAAATTCGTTTTAAAATGATGGCACCTCAGAAAATACCGCCAACTGCCCCATTTTTGACGTAATTTTGTGATAAATGTCGCATTTTCGCTTCAGATGCTTAGCATCTTCAGCTCAAAAGCTTCCATTTCTCATCAAAATCCCGTTTAAAAATCTGGGGCATCGAATTTTGCAAGGTGCCCTGAAGAATCTTTCACATAGGGCTGCGACTTTATTCTTGCCTTCGCTGGGGCATTGCGATAATCTCAGCTTTGATGAATACCTTTACAACATCGACTCCGACGAAAATGATTTTTGGCGCAGGCTGCCTTGCAGAACTCGCTACCACTCCTTTTGAATTTAAAGCCACGAAGGCCTTGATTGTCATCTCGGCTGGTACATCTATGCGCAAGTTTGGCTACCTGCAACGCGTTGAAGAATTGCTCGCTTCCCGCAATATCGCCACGGTCGTTTACGATAAAATTTTGCCCAACCCCATCAAGGAGCATGTGATGGAGGCAGCAGCCCTCTGCAAGGCAGAAGGCTGTGACTTTGTCGTTGGTCTCGGTGGTGGTAGTTCCATCGACTCCGCCAAGTCCATCGCCCTGATGGCTTGCAATGAAGGTGATTATTGGGACTACATCAGCGGTGGTACAGGCAAGGGGCAACCCGCAGTTGGTGGCGTTCTTCCCCTCATCGCCATCCCAACGACAGCTGGCACGGGTACCGAAGTGGACCCATGGACGGTCGTCACCCACAATGAGGAAAAAATCGGCTTCGGCATCCCCGAAACCTTCCCTAAGGTCGCCTACGTTGACCCTGAATTGATGGTCAGCGTCCCCGCCAAGCTCACCGCTTACCAAGGTTTTGACGCCTTCTTCCACGCGGCTGAAGGCTACATCGCTAAGTGCGCCACCCCCATCAGCGAACTCTACTCCCTCAAGAGCATTGAGCTGCTTACCATCGCCCTGCCCGAAGCGGTTGAAGATGGCAGCAATATCGAAGCCCGTGCCGACGTCGCCCTCGCTAGCTCCCTTGCTGGCTTGGTGGAAAGCACTTCCTGCTGCACTTCCGAGCACTCCATGGAGCACGCCATGAGCGCCTACTTCCCCGAGTTGCCCCACGGAGCAGGCCTCATCGCCATCTCCAAGGCCTACTTCAGCTGCTTCAAGGAGAGTGCTGGCGAACGCCTCATGGAAATGGCCGAGGTCATGACAGGCGAATTTGCCGAAGACCCACAAGATTTCATCGACGCGCTCGGCATGCTGCAAAAGGCCTGCGGAGTCGATGACATCAAGCTGTCCGACTACGGCATCACCGAAGCCGACCTCCCTCGCTTCGTCCAAAACGCCCGCGAAACCATGGGTGGTCTCTTCGCCCTCGACCCACACGACCTGACAGACGAAGATGTCCTCGGCATCTACCAAAAGTCCTTCCAATAAAAAATCCAATAATTAAAAGGGCACCTTGCAAAATTAGTATTGAATCAAAAATGAATCCGAGTTCTCTGCCAATCGTGCGATTTTTGTCGCTAATCGGTGCAAATTTGTAGCTTTCGTGTCACAAATATTTAATATTTGTGCCCCTCAAGCCGCAAATTTACACTCGATTCGCTTCCAAAACTCACCACGCCTAATTTTGCAAGGTACCCAAAAGCCGCACTTCATTTGAAGTGCGGCTTTTTGTTGTTGGGTTCTTATTGTTGGTTTTTTACTCCAAGATTATTCCAAGATGGTGCCGATTTCTGCGATGGCACCAGTGCTGCCTCCATCGTGCGAGCTGGTGGCGACGAAGCGCACGAAGTTCGCTTTTTGGGTGGCGGGGAACATGATGTTCTGCACTTGGGTTGTGTTGGCAAGTTCGCCTGTTGCTACGGGTTCACCCCAGTTTTCACCGTCGGTGCTCACGTAGATTTTGTATCCCTTGATGCGACCTTCGGCCATGTAGGCTGCCTTGTAGGTGATGCCTTTGAGGGCGCGCTCGTCACCGAGGTTGATGCGCAACTCGTGCGGGAAGTCCGCCAAGGTTACACCCTTCATGCTGTGCCAGTAGGTGCTTGGGTTGCCATCCAAGACGTTGCGTGCTGCACCGATTCCTGCCAGCTCGGAGCTGACGTAGTTGACGGTGTAGAAGACTTGGGCGGGGTAATCATCCAAGGATACCTTGATGATGGGGTCCACTTCTGCAATGGCAGCATGGGTGCTGCCCATGGCAAATGGCTCCGTGCAAATCATGGTGACGTAGCGGGCACGCTTGGGCTTATCAAGTTTGAAGCTTTGGGTGTCGGCGCTGTTGATCATGTGGGCGACAAGTTCTGGCTCACCAGACAGGTCTTCGGGGATGTCGGTGCAGTAGAACTTGATGGTCTTGACGCGTGTGCCATCACGGTCTTGGCGTGGGGTGATGTTGAAGCCTTCGATGGTGCTCTCCATGCCCATGTCAATCAGGATGGTGTAGGGGTAGCGAGAGTTGCCATCACGCCAGTTGTTGTGCCAGATGGTGTCCTTGCGACCATCAAAGATGTTTTTTGCATCTTCGCGTCCACCTGCTTGGCTGCTGCAGCCGATGACGCTCCAGAGCTTGGCGGGTTGCCATGTGTCGAGTTGGATTTCTGTCTTGGCGGAGTTGAGGCAGCCTTCCTTACCAGCACTGGCTTGGATGACACCTGCACCACGGTAGACAAAGGGTCCTCTGTATTGGACGATTTGACCGTGGTCAACACGCAGGTAGATGGTGGCGTCCTTGGTGGGGCAGCTGGCTGAGACATAGCCCATGCTGTCGCGTGACAGGGTGACGATGTCGGTCAATGGCAGGCTAGGGCGTGCCACAGCGGTGACGCTTTCCCCAGACTTGACTGGGCGCAGCGAGAAGGCAAAGGCGCATGGGGTCGATGTGGTGATATCGCGATCCATGGGGCGTGGACCACAGGATGCACCACCGAGACCCAATGTCTTGGCATCAATGCTCAAGATGCTTGCGCCAGCGGCTTTGAGTTCTTCTGGATGCGCAGCATCTGTGATGGCTTGTGGCGTGAAGGGCAGAGCCGAGAAGTTGAAGGACTCATCGGGGGATGCACAGACAGCTATACCTGCACCATTGCTACCAGTCAGGGCGACCCAGCGGGAGTCCATGCGGTTACCCATTTCCATGGGCTTGGGGTAGTCTTCTACCATGTCTTCCACATTGCGGGTGTAGATGCCGATAGGCGCACCCACTTTGCGGTCGGGGTAGTTTTCCCCAGGGCCACGTCCGTACCATGTTGCTTTATCCAAGTCTTCGGACAAGGCCATGGTGAAGCCGAGTTTAGGCAGGGTGAGTTTGTCGCTGCTAGGTGTGATGCTAGCTTGCACGCTAATCATGCCATTAGGCAGCACGGTGTAGACCATTTGGGTGGTGAAGTGGAAGTCATCTTCCGTGATGGCACCTTCGTCCACGATGTATCCTTTGCCCGAGGTGTAGTGCCCCATGCTTTCGCGGCGGATGCCACGGCTGACAATTTGGCAGGAGATGCGGGCCGCACCATTGACGCTGCTTTCCATCTTCAGCGGGCTTGCCGTGTGGGTCATGTTGCGCAGACCTGCCTTAAACCACTCTTGCATGATCCATTGGTCATTGGCAAGGGGGGCGCGGTAGGCATTGAGGTGAAGGGTAGGTGTGGCACCGATGAGTTCTTCTCCATTGGAGGTGTAGTTTTTAAGACCACCTGTTGCACCATCAATGGTGACGGTGAAGTCTTGACCAGTCAGTACGACATCCTTGCCTTCCAACTTTTGTTCAACCTCCAAACCTGCTGGCAGGGGAAGTGTGCGCGCAAGGCGGGAGTAGTTGGTGAGGGCTTCAGGCAGTTTGAATTGCTCGGTCGCGACGACGTAGCCGCGTTCTGCCCAATCTGTCTTTTGCTTCAGGGTGAAGTTCATGGTCAGGAAGTACTCACGATCAGGCTTGATGTAGCCGCGCAGCAGCTCGGCTGCGGGAATCACGAATTCGCGCGTTTGCAGCGGGGCCAAATCAACAGCCAATTGACCGCTGGATACCGTGCGGTTACCTTCCTCGCAAAGTGTCCATTGGCAGTCGTATTCCGACAGGTTGGTGAAGAGGTTCTTGTTGGTGATGGCGATGCGAACATCGCCGCTCTTCACCAGCTTCATACCGATATTTTGTTGCACCTTGCGAATTTCGCTGTACAGAGGTGTTGGCGTGCGGTCAGAGTAAATCACACCCTTGATGCAGAAGATGCCATCATTAGGGTAATCACCCCAGTCACCACCGTAGCTTTGGCGGGTGACAACCTTGCCGTCGGGCATGGTGACCTTTTGGTCGTAGCTTTGGTGAATCCATTCCCAGATGGCACCACCGATAAAGCTGTCGCTGGATTCAAAGGCATCCCAGTAGTCTTGCAAGTTGCCCATGGCGTTGCAGAGAATGTGGGCGTATTCCGACACGTACCAAGGCTTGTCAATCTTGCGAGAGGCCACCGTGCGGCACCAGTCGATGCTGGGGTATTGGTTGGAGCTCAAATCAGCCAAGTCGTTGTTGCGCTCGTACTGCGTCAGGCGGGATGGGTCGCGTTGCTTGATCCAATCGCGCACCGCGTCAAAGTTCTTACCTGGGCCCGCTTCGTTACCGTAGGACCAGATGACTACGCAGGGGTGGTTCTTGGCTTGCTCCACCATGTTGATGTTGCGCCAGACGTGCTGCGCCTTCCATTCTTTAGGGTGGGAGAGGGAGTCTTCCCCGTAGTAATAACCGTGGGATTCAATATTTGCTTCATCGCAAACGTAAATGCCCAATTCATCACATAAGTCGTAGAAGTAGGCAGGCTGTGGGTAGTGGGAGTTGCGAACATGGTTGATGTTGGCGCGCTTCATGAGCACCAATTCTTCGCGGCATTGCTCCTCGGTGACGTAGTGACCATTGGCGTGGTTGCTCTCATGGCGGTTGACACCTTTGAGTTTAACAGGCATTCCGTTGATGAGGAAGCGACCATCCTTCAACTTGATGTCGCGGAAGCCAACGCGCTTGGAGATGATTTCAACCACCTTGCCTTCACTATCCTTTAATTTGAGAATCAAGCGGTAGAGGTTGGGCTTTTCCGCGCTCCAAAGGGCGGGGTATTCCAACTCGGCACTAAGCTCTGTCTTGGCTTCTTCGCCAGCCTTCAAGCTGCCAGCAGCCGTGGTCAAGTTGGCGACGGTGTTGTTGTGTTTGTCGAGCAAGACGCCTTCCAGCGCATAGCCCTTGTTGTCTTTGTCGAGATTGCGGACATCGACATCAATCGTCAACTTACCTAAGCCGTAGTCGCTGTTGCCCCACGGGTTTTGGAGGAATCGCGTGTGGACAAAGAAGTCGCGCACATGCACCTTGGGGGTGCTGTAAAGGAAGACATCGCGGAAGATGCCCGAGAGACGCCACATGTCTTGGCATTCCAAATAGGTGCCATCGCTGTAGCGGTAAACCTCTGCACAGACCAAGTTTTTACCCTTCTTGAGGTAGGGGGTGATATTAAAGACCGCAGCCGTGCGGCTGTCCTTGGAGAAACCGACCTTCTGACCATTCACAAAGAGGTAGAAGAAGGAATCAACCCCATCGAATTGGATGAAGACCTCGCGACCATCCCAATCTTCGGGAATCGTCACCGTCTTGCGGTAAGAGCCAACGGCATTGGGCTCGGACTTGATGGTGGTGTATTGCTCTTCATTCGCATTGCGAGCAGGCGTCATCACAAAGGGTGCATTGCGCACCATGGTGTAAGGCTGATTGGCGTAGATGGGGGTGCCATAGCCACGCATCTGCCAGTTAGAGGGCACGTCAATCTTCGCCCATGAGCTGGCATCATAATCGGGTTTATAGAAATCAACAGGGCGTTCGGATGGCGAGGGCACCCAATTGAACTGCCAATCCCCATTGAGGGAAAGGACAAAGGAGGAATCATCACGATGACCCTTCAAGGCTTCCTTTTCGGTCGCATAGGGAACAAAAAATGCGCGGGAATCCTCGCGATTTTGGTGTAAGTTCTCTGGATTTTCCCAATCAGGATGGGGTGTATAGGGGGCAGTCTCGCCGAGTGCGAGGGCTCCCGTCAAGGCGAACAAGGTCGTCATGGCTTTTAGCATTTTCATACGTCGGGTACCATAACATATACAGTTCTAGAAAGCAAGCTAAAAGGTGGACAGCTCTACAGGGAGGCGCGAAGATGAGCTCCCATCTATAGACCTTGTTGCTTGCAATGGCAGGGTAAAGCTGATAAAGTATTTTTATGCTTCGCGTTTTCCTTCTTTTGCTCTGTTGCGGCCTCGGTGCTGTGCTGCCTGTGGTGGCGCAGGAGGATGTGCCCGAGCTTAGCGAGGCGGAAAAGGCTCGCTTGGAGGATGCTCATGTGATTTCTCAATCCCGCGTCTTTTCTGTCAGTGGGGCGGATGGCTTGCGCGTGGGCGCGATTGCCGCTCGTGCGGATGATGTGCGCGCCCAGCTTTGTCGCTTGCTCGATATCCCCCAGAAAAAGCATTTTAATATTTCCCTGCGCCTTGTCGGTAAAACGTCTGACCCCCGCGTCTTCCCTCGCATGAAGCAAGAGATTGATTTGATTGGCTCCACCCCCAGTCTCACCTTGCTGATTCAAGCGGGTGGCGGTGTCGATGTGGCGGAGCTGGGGAAGGGAATCATTGCGATTTCCCTCTATGAATATGCCTTGCGCGATGTCGATGTGGAGGCCTTGGAGGGCAGTATTTCCATCCCTTATTGGTTGCTTACGGGGATTCAGCAGGCTGTCTTGCTGCGCGGGGGCAAGATTGATCGTCATGTCTATGAGCAGCTTTTTGATCGCGCGGAGATGCTTTCGCCCGAGCAGATTATCAGCAATAAAAAACCGTGGGACTTGGATGCCGCCAGTCGGCAGGTCTATGAGACCTCTTGCGGGGTGCTTGTGTTGGGGCTTTTGGGTCAGAATGGTGGCAATGTCCGTGTCCGTGATATGTTGCGCGAGTCGATTTTGCAGGAGGGGGACTTGCTCGAAGTCCTGCAACAACACTTCCATGAAGTGGGTTTGTCGGATAATGCCTTGGCGAAGTGGTGGGCTTTGGAGCTTGCCAATCTCGCTGTCCCCAAGACGACGGAGACGATGACTCCGCTGGAGACTGAGGAACGCTTGCTTGATGCCTTGCGCATGACTTTTGTCGACCCCGAGTCGGGGGTGCCCGAGCAGATTAGTTTGGATGATGCGTATCGCGTGGTGCAAATGCCGGATTGGAAGTCCCAGATTCTTCCGATTCCTCAGGCTCTTTCGGCAATGAGCGTGCGCTGTTTCCCGACTTATCGCCCCTTTATTATGGAGTATGTGCGCGCCATCAATTTGCTGCTGAAGAATGAGGACCCCGATGAGGTGCAGAATATCATGGGGCCCATCCGCGAGATGCGCGAGGCCTATGTGGTTGCTGCCCTGCGTGTGCGTGATTATTTGGATTGGTATGAGATTACCCACACGGGGCGCAGCAATCAGGCGGCTTTTACCAGCTATCTTGATACGATGGCGATGTTGCGCCAAGAGCAGTTAACGACCGACACCCCCATCAGTCGTTACTTGCGCGATATCGAAGGCTTGTACAAGTTGCCTGTCGATGAGCTGCTGCCCGATCGCATGCGCAAGGAGTTGAAAGAATTAAAATCATCGAAACCATGAGCCGTAGTAAACAAGAATTCGTGTTGCCTGATTGTCCCGATATGTGCCATGAGCAGGAGGCATTGCAGCAGGGTTATACCCATGTCTGTGGTATTGACGAGGCGGGGCGGGGTCCTTTGGCGGGTCCCGTTGTCGCGGCAGCGGTGATTTTGCCGCTGGGCTACGAGCTCAAGGGGCTCAATGATTCCAAGAAGTTGAGCGCGAAAAAGCGCGAACAGCTCTTTGCGGATTTGATGGCGGATGCTCGGGTGGTGAAATCGGTGGCGCAAGCTTCCGTTGCCGAGATAGATCGTTATAATATCTTGCGTGCTACCCACATGGCGATGCGTCGCGCTGCCGAAGCCTTGCAGCCCGCTTGCGACTTTTGCTTGATTGATGGGCTGGCTGTGCCGAATTTCCCGATTCCCTCCGCTAATTTGGTGAAGGGTGATGCGCGCAGCCTCAGCATTGCCGCTGCTAGTATTTTAGCAAAGGTCACGCGTGACCATATCATGCAGGAGCTCGACCGCCAGCACCCCGAATATGGCTTTGCCAAGCATTCGGGCTATGGCACGAAGATGCACTTGGAAGCCATCAGAACCCATGGAATTACGATACATCATCGCCGCTCGTTTGGGCCGGTTGCACAACAGAGTCTCGCCTTGGAGTTCTGAATCACAGCCTGTTACGACTAAGTGGCTGGGTGATTATGGGGAGCTTGTCGCCGCCTCCTACCTGCGAGCGCAGGGCTATAAGCTGCTGCGTCGCAATTTTCGCTGGGGTGATTCGGGGGAGATTGATATCGTGATGCGCGATGGGGCAACACTCGTGTTTGTGGAGGTGAAGACGAGGCGTAGTCGCGAGTTTTTAAGCCCGCTCGCAGCGGTGGGTAAGGAGAAGCGCGCGCTGCTGCGGCATGGTGCCAGACAGTGGCTCACCCTGCTGTGGCGGGACGATATCCCCACTCGTTTTGATGTGGTGGAGTTGGTGCTCAAAGCGCAGTCTCTCCCCGATTTAGTGCACCATAAGGGGCTCTTCCGATAATAGAGGGGTAGAAAAAGATGATTTTGCTTGACCTTTAGGTCAAAATATTGTTTCATAACTGACCGCTCGAACACGGAAGTATTCCCATGTTGGTCTCTCAGCTCAAATCAAAAATTCATCGTGCCATGGTCACCCGTGGCGATATCGCCTACGAAGGTAGCATTGAAATCCCCCAAGATCTGGTCGAAGCCGCAGGCATCTGGCCAGGTGAAAAGGTTCTCGTTGCCTCCGTCACCTCTGGTAATCGCTTTGAAACTTATGTCTTAGTTGGTCCTCCGAACACGGGGCAAATCATCGTCAATGGCGGTGCCGCGCACTTGATTGGTGCTGGGGAAACAGTTGTCATCATGAGCTTTGCCTTGGATGATAAACCCATCATCCCAACGCGTATCATCTGCAATGAAAAGAATGAGATTATTTCCTAATCTCCTTCCCCTCCCGCCCGTTCTCTATCTCTACCCCCATCTAATCTCATGTTAAACACATCCATTTACATCGTTTTTGCGCTCTTGCTCATCGACTGCGCGCTGCTCCTCCTCTTGGTTCTCATGCAACGCCCCAAGCAAGAGGGTCTCGGTGCCTCCTTCGGTGCCCAAATGACCGACCAAGTATTTGGTTCCCAAACATCTGATGTTTTGAAGAAGGGAACAGTCTTCTTTGGTGCCCTCTTCTTCGTTCTCTGCTTCGCTTTGTCGATTTTGATGAATGCCCGCTTCCAAAACAGCAAGTCGGACTTGCCAACGCTCGACCAAGCGCAAATCGAAGCCAAGGCTACAGCTGACGAACAAGCCAAGCAAGATGCCGCAGCCAAGCTTGCGGAAGAAATGCTTAAGTCCAGCCCCATGACCCCTAATGAGACAGAGTCAGCCCCAGTTGCTCCTCTGGGTGATGCCCCCGCTGCTCCTGCTCCAGTAGCTCCTACGCTCGTTCCTGAACCAGCACCTGCTCCAGCACCAGTTCAAGAAACTCCAGCCGCCTAATTTCCTACAGCTTTCCCGCTGATGCACCTAAGGTGGCTTCTAATTTCTCGTTTTGAAACATTAGCATATCTGAAAAATCGGCTAACAGCCCATCTCGCGAGGTCTTTTGGGAGTATTTTCTCCATTTTCTTGTCGAATAGTTACTATACTCCTACGAAAATGCAAAAAATCCTCTACCAAAATCCGCTCGCGATTTTGGGCTGCGAGAAAATAGAAGTCCACCTAAGCTCTAGACGCTTGGGTGCTTTCTCGTTTTAATCTACCTCAAAAAAATTCCTCTCATGCAAAAGCTTGTCGTCGAAGGCGGACACCGCCTCAAAGGTTCTGTCGAAATCAGTGGTTCCAAAAACGCATCACTGCCCATCCTTGCCGCTGCGCTATTGACTAACGAAGTCGTTACCATCAACAGCGTTCCCGATGTTTCGGATACCAACTACATGTTGCAAATCCTCAGCCAACTCGGGGCTTCGGTCGAACGCTCTAGCGGGACTGTCCGCATCTCCTCGCCCGAGGGTATCAGCTCTAGCGCATCCTATGAACAGGTGCGTAAGATGCGCGCCTCCATCTGCCTGCTTGGGCCCATGATGGCACGCATGAAGCGATGCACACTGCCGTTGCCCGGTGGTTGCGTCATTGGTGACCGCCCAGTTGATTTGCACTTGCATGCCATTCAAGCCTTGGGTGCGCGCGTTCGCGTGAAGGGTGGTAACATGGTTATTGAAGCCCCTAATGGTCTTGTCGGTGCCACGGTTGATATGCGTGGGGAAAATGGTCCAACTGTTTTGGGTACGGATAATTTAATGATGGCTGCCGTCTTGGCACGCGGAACGACGGTGATTGAATCGGCCGCGCGCGAGCCAGAGGTCGTCGACCTCGCTAACTTCCTCAACAGCATGGGGGCTAAGATTGAAGGCGCGGGCTCCCGCACCATCACCATTCACGGGGTGGAAAGCCTGCATGGCTGCGACCACACCGTCATTCCTGACCGCATCGAAGCAGGTACTTTCATGGTTGCTGGTGCCTTGATGGGTGACCAAGAGAATGGTATTCTCGTTGAAAATGTCTGCGAAGAGCATGTCAGCATCATGGCGCAATTGCTCAAGGATTGTGGTCACGAGGTTGAATTTGTCGATGGCGGCACCAGTGTCGTTGTCAAACCGGGCAAGAGCCCTAAGGGCGGTAACATTGTAACCAGCCCTTACCCTGGTTACCCTACAGACATGCAAGCTCAAATGACAGCCCTCTTCGCGCTGACACCGGGGCTGAGCATTGTCCGCGATACAATTTTCCCACAGCGCTTTATGCACTGTGCCGAGCTGACCCGCATGGGTGCCAATGTCAAAGTTGACGCTGGTTCTGCCGTGATTACAGGTGTTGATGCCCTTTCTGGCGCACCGGTGATGGCCAGTGACCTTCGTGCTTCTGCCGCCCTTGTCTTGGCCGCCTTAGCCGCAGAGGGAACAACGGAAATTACCCGCCTCTACCACATCGACCGTGGTTATGAGCAGCTGGTCTCCAAGATGCGCCGCCTCGGTGCCGTGATGACCCGCGAAGAGGACCCTGGTTTGCATTAATGACCGCGATTAACGACTGCTTTTTTTCGCTTTAGAAAAAAGCGGCACTCCGTCAGATGTGTCGCGTTGATTATTGAATCATGGCACAGCAATTGTTGGAGGAATGGCTCGCAGAGCCTTTTCCACCAACAATTGATACTGCATGCGGTACATAGCCGCGGCTACGGAATAAGCCTACGGAATTGCCGCGACGCATCTGACGGAGTGCCGTATTTATGCAACTAATCTGACGCCGAGCAAAAAAGCCCCGCTTCATTCACTGAAGCGGGGCTTTTTGATTTGTTAAGCGACAAGCTTATCAAGCATCAGCGCTGCTGAAGTCAGCCTTGCGCATATCGCCTGTTTCTGCAAAGGCGGTGTGCATGGCGAATGCCTTCTTCAAGCAATGCGAGGTGTGGCTGATGGGGGTCAAGGCCAAGTAGTCGCGCAGTTGTTGCTTGTACTCAGGTGCCACGCAGTTGTCGATGATGCATTGAGCGCGCTCGCGTGGGGAAAGACCGCGCAAGTCGGCGACACCTTGTTCTGTGGCGATGATGTCCACATCGTGCTCGGGGTGGTCAACGTGCGTGACCATGGGGACGATGGAGGAGATGGCTCCACCCTTGGCCGAAGATGGGCAGGTGAAGATGGTGAGCGCACCACTGCGGGCAAAGTCGCCAGAACCACCCAGACCATTCATGACGGTGGTACCGTAGAAGTGGGTCGAGTTGACATTACCAAAGATGTCTGCTTCAATGGCGGTGTTCATGCAGATGAGACCGAGGCGACGGGCAACTTCAGGGCTGTTGGAGATTTCTTGAGGACGCAGAACAACCTTATCCAAGTACTGGTCGATGTTGTCGTACATGCTTGCGAGCATGTCATCAGAGACCGTCAGGGAGCAGCCAGAGGCGAACTTGCAGCGACCTTGATCCATCAACTTAATGACGGAGTCTTGAATCACTTCGGTGTACATGCTGATAGGGGGGATGATGGTGCTGCGACCAATGGCGGCCAGAACAGCATTGGCAATGTTGCCGACACCACTTTGCATGGGCAGGAATCCTTCGGGGATGCGACCTTCTTGATATTCCTTTTCAAGGAACTTGACCACATTATCACCAATCTTGTCAGTGATAGGGTCACCTGGTTTGAAGGCGGCGATGTGGTCGGGTTGGTGGGAGTCCACGTAGCCAACAATCTTCTTGGGGTCAACCTTAAGGGTGTGGGTACCAATGCGGTCGGATGGGGTTAAAACATCAATAGCCTTGCGGTTGGGCGGGTCAAGAGGTATGTAGATGTCATGCATGGCAGCGAGCTCGGGACGATGGTAGGTGTTGAGCTCGATGAAGATGCGGTCGCACATGTCGCAGTAAGTGGCGCTGTTACCACCAGCGGTGGTCAGCGTGATTTCCCCATCATCAGTGATGGCAGAAGCTTCGATAATCGCCGTTGTTGGGCGGGGCAAGAAACCGTAGCGCACGTATTGAGCCATGACGGAGAGGTGCATGTCGGCATATTCCACCTCATTGTTGTTGATGGCTTTGCGAAGGGTTGGTGTGCTTTGGTAAGGGTAGCGGTGGTACATGGCCTTAGCTGCTGCTAAGACACCATCACAATATTCACTGGTGGAGGCACCGGTGTAGAGGCTGATTTTGAAGTCACGACCTTCAGCGTGTTCGGCCTTGGCCTTTTCTGCAATAGCACCTGGGATGACTTTGGGGGAACCTGCGGAGGTGAAACCGCTTGTGCCAATAATTTCACCGTTCTCAATGAGAGCAGCCGCTTCTTCGGGAGTGAGTTTTTTGAAGTTCATTATGGTAATGATTGTAACAAGATAGTCTTATCACAAGAAGCCCACTAATGTCAAGGCAGATTTTACGGTCGCTGCGCTCCAATGGGGAATTGGGAATTGGGAATGGGGAATTAGAATAGAGTGCCCTAGCGGGCATGGTTGCAAAGCAAGTGCAACGTTGCATATGCTTTGCCCCCTACCATCGTGCGAAGCACGCTAATTTTTAATTCCCAATTCCCAATTCCCAATTCCCCATTGGAGCGCAGCGACTTAAGCGAGCATTAGCGAGCGAGTACTGCCGCTTGCCCGCTGTTGCCACAGGCGGAAATGGGGCGTACGGCAAGGCGGTCGGCTCGGGATGTCATGGAGATGGGTAGCGTGACGCTCTTCTGGTAACTGGGTAGCACGCAGAGCACATACCAATAGCCATTGATGCGGGCTTGAATCGCCCATGTGCGCGCGCTGCGGTCACTGGGCTCCCAACGGATTTGGCAGACATTGCCTGCATCCTGCGCAGCAGCGCGGGGCATCAGAGGCTTAGCACTGCCCGACCATGGCATGGCGGGGGTCAGCGCGGCACTGGTGTAGCGTGCCGCAATTTGAGCGTTGACTCCACCACGGTTTTCGCGCAGGGATGTCCAACTCCAGAACAGCTGCCCCGCACTCTGCTTGGCGAGGTTGCGGGAGTAGTCGATTTGACGACCAATTTCGGATGCGGGGCGCGAGGGGTCTTCCTTGCTTCGGATGCGTTGGGAGGCAATACCTGGCCAGATGGGGCGGCGTGTGTTAAGGCTGCTCCACCACTGCATCAAGCTGGTAAAGCTTTGATCCCCCGCAATGCGCCAGTAGAGTTGGGGGGCAAGGTAGTCCACCCATCCCTTTTGAATCCACTTGCGGGCATCACAAGCAAGGTGCTCGTAAGCATCGACCCCCGCCTTGACCCCCGAGGGGTAACCGGGGCGCCAAATGCCAAAGGGACTGATGCCAACGCGAACCCATGGCTTGGCTGATTTGACTTCGCTGTAGAGTCGTTGGACAAAGGAGTCCACGGCGGCACGACGCTGGGCGGGTGTGCGACCATCCGCCACTCTGTTGTGGGGTGGGTAGGGGTAAAAGTAGTCATCAAGGTGTACACCATCAATATCATAGCGTTTGACCACATCCATGATGACCTTGAGGACGTGAGCTTGGGCTGCGCTGGCCGAGGGGTTGAGCATGGTGGTGCTTCCTGCGCGCAGAATGAAGCGGCTCATGGTGGCCGAGACATGCCCGCGCCCGACGGATTTGCCACCTATGGTGGCACGGAAGGGGTTGAACCATGCGTGGATTTCAATCCCGCGCTTGTGCCCCTCGGCAATGGCGAAGGCGAGGGGGTCGTAACCGGGGTTACGACCCGCGCCCGAAAGCCAAGCACTCCATGGCTCGTAGGATGACTGGTAGAGGGCATCCGCGTTGGGGCGGATTTGCAAGATGATGGCATTGAGTCGCAGTTGAGCTGCCTTGTTGAGAATGGCGAGCATCTCCGCCTTTTGTTGCGCGGCAGAAAGTCCCGCCCGCGATGGCCAATCGAGGTTAAATACGGTAGCGACCCAAGCCGCGCGGAATTCTCGCGTGGGTTCCCCTGCTTGCTCGGCAACGGGTTGCCATGCCTGCGCGAGGGAGAGGAGGAAGAGTGGGATGGTGAGAAAAAGTGCGACAAGGGATTTCATGCTGTCAGATAGCATAAAAGATTGAAGGCGACTTGGCAAGTTTGGAACGCTGGTAGGGCAGAAAAAAGGTTACCATTCACGGCTAGTGTTAGCAAAAAAGGCTCTACGATGCGCAGCATCGTGAATGGGGTCTGGGGATGACAATCCCCAGTGGTTTCCAAAGGCAAAGCCTTTGGTAGAGTTTGAGACAAAGTCTCAACCCGTCGGGAGACACCTCGTAGAGCTGGCAGAGCCAGGCACCAACTTACCCTCACCAGAACAGCACAAAAGCCCGCTTAGCAAGCCTAGCATCGAGCCACTCGCCAAGTTGGTGCCTCCCCCCATCTTCGGGCTTCAGCCCGTACTTGTCTACCGTCGCAAACGCGTTAGCGCACCACCGCTGCAATAAAAAAACTCTTCCGCCTCAAAAACAGCCGTGAATAGAAACGAAAAAAGCGCGCCCATCTATTGGGAACCTAAGCTCCTCCTCAATCCACCAGACGGATGCCCTTGCTCGTTGCGAGCTTGATTTGCGCGGTGTTGAGAACTTCCGTGCTCGCGAGAAGCATGGGCTGGGGGGCAGCCCCCGAGCGACCTAATATCAGTCGGCAAATCCAATTGCTGAGGCGGGCAAATCGCAGTCGTTTCATGTAGCGAGAGGCGCGCTTGATGCATTTTTCAACCCCTTCGCAGTCGCCGACCGCAATCACCACCCCATCGCAGACAACGGCACAGGTGCCAATGCCCAAGCGGGCGAGTTCTGCCGCCAGTAGGCGCGCGTGCTGCGCATCGTCGCTGGGCTCGTGCTCTAAGGCGGGTGCAGGTTCATCGTCTTGCGGGTAGGGCAGGGCGTGAATGCTGATGCCGGCCTTGGCACACAGCTCGTGCACCTGTTGGGCTTGCAATAACATTGTTTTGTTTGCTTCAAGGATGATGGTCTTGATTCCTGCTGCCTCGCAGTGGCGTATGGTGCCAATGCCCACGCAGGGGACATCAAATCGCATGTCATGACCGGGTTTGGTCACCTTGCAGAGGATGGGGCTAAAATCTCGATGCCCACCTTCTTCAATGCATTCATTGGTTCCCTTGTAGGCCTCCACACACAGGGCTTTGCCCTGATGCACGATGAGGCTTTGCCCGATATCCAAGCGTGCAATCTCACGTGCCATGCGCATGCCCGCGCGGGCTTGCTTGAGGATGTCATCATGGAGCCGTGGTCCACTCACTGGACCTTCCGTTGGCATGTACTCCTCCAAATAGGTGGTGGAGGAGAGTACGGTGATGCCCAAAGGCTTTAAAAAATCGCAGACGGCACCAAAGATGCTATGCGCGTTGCGCCTGTCCATTTGGGCGAGGAGTCGCCTTGCCGTGGCATCGGGCCACATGGTGTAGATGCAGGAGGGCTTGAGCTGTCCTGTCATCACAATCTCCGTGACCCTATGTTGCTGGAAAAAGCGCAAGGGAGCTTCAAGCGCCCCAACGCGGAAGCTGGCAAATTCATCACAGGCCTCGCCAAACTCCTTGCTGACCGCACCTTTAAAGCCTACACCGATGACGCGTCGCCCATCGCGCTTGGCGCCCTTGAGCATCATCATGGGGTACTCGCCCGCCCCTGCTAAAATGCCGAGGGTGGGGGCTTCTGGTGCGGCTTCTTGCATCTGTTTAATTTACAGAAGTTCGGGGTGTTCCAAGTAGTGGGTGATACTTTGCATCAGGCGACCAATGTCCCCACCATCCACCACGCGGTGGTCGAAGGAGGCGACGATTTTCGCCTGCTCAACGGGTAGGAAGCACTGGACTTCATCACTCCAGACGGGGACTTTTTTCATCGCACCGACACCCAGAATCAAGCTTTCGCTCGGCAGGGGCATGGGGGTGCCATCGGTCAGACCAAAGCCACCAAAGTTGGTGACGGTGGCAATGCCACCACCGACGTAATGAGGGTCCAAGCGGCGGTGGCGGGCTTGTGCTACGACCTTGTCGTACTCTTCAATGAGTTCTTCCATGGTGAACTCGTCCACATTGCGAAGGACGGGAACCATGACGCCATCCTCCACCTGCACGGCAACACCGAGGTCGATGTGCTTGGGGGTCAGGATGCGACCACCCACCATGTAACCTGCACTTTCGGGGGATTGAGCCAAGGCCAGCGCCAAGGCACGGACGAAATACAGGGTGATGCCCGGCTTGCGCTTTTGACGCTTGCGGTGCAAGATGATGGGTGCCATGAAGATGGGGCAGCCCGCACTGGCGATGGGGCGGCGCCATGTGCGCTGCATGCTATCCGCCACGCTGCGTCGCATGGAGGAAGCCTTGTGCGAGGGGAATCCATCGGCATAGCTGATGAAGTTTTCAAAATCTTCAATCGTCACACGACCACCAGCACCCGTGCCGGTGATGTAGACCAAGTCGGCTTCGGTGAGTCCCAACTCATCCATGCGAGCCTTGATGCGGGGGGAGAGGTATTCGGGGCCACGAAGCCCCATGGGGACGGGTAGACCACGGCCGTTAGCACCTGCTTTTTGGGCGATGCGGGCATTTTTTTCGCCCTCGCGGAACTCGCCTTCCGTGCGGAAGTGTGCGCCAGAGTCGCCTTCTTCGCTGGATGATTCGCTCGCCGTGGGGGCAGGGCTTGCGTGGGCAGATTCGTCCCACACTTCGGCACCACAGCGCTCGATTTCCTCCTCCGTCGCTTCGATGAAGCCCAGCAAGCCGCCTACTTCAACGCATTCGCCTTCGCTGATTTGAAAGGACTCCAAGGTTCCGCTGCAGGAGACCGTCACGCCCATGACGGCCTTGTTGGTCTCCACCTCCATGACTTCTTGATCCGCCTCAATGCGGTCCCCGACGGCAACCAGCATTTGTAAGACGGTTGCCTCGGCAATGGATTCCCCCAGTTGGGGCATGATAATAGCTACTTTAGGCATAATAAAAAGAAGGTTACATTAAATAGAAAGGAGGTAGCGCAGATGCGCAAGGATGCTGTCCGTGCTGGGTCGGTGTTCCTTCCAAAGCTCGGGGTGATGGGGGATGGGGCTGTCGATGGCACAGAGTTTAAGCGGGGGCGCATCCAGCAGGTGGAAGCCCTGCGCGACGACTTGAGAAATAACTTCAGAAGCAACACCACCATAGGGGAAGTCTTCGCTCACCACCATCATGCGGCCTGTGCGGGCGACCGAGGCGAGAATACCCTCGATATCCAGCGGTTTGATGCTGCGCAGGTCAACGACCTCCACATCGTAGCCGCTGGTGGCGGCCATTTCCTCCGCAGCGCGAAGGCATTCGGGCAACATGGCACCAAAGGTAATCAGCGAGGCATGGCGACCGGGACGCGCCACACGCACCTGCCCAATGGGCAGCGGGTTGGGGTCTGTCCAAGTATCTGCCTTCAACCAGCGGTAGAGGTACTTGTGCTCAATGAACACGACTGGGTCGGGGATGCGTACCGCCTCTTTGAGCATGAAATAGGCATCAGCCACCGTTGCGGGGGTAAAGACATGCAAACCGGGGTAGTGGGCAAAGAGCGCCTCCAAACACTGGCTGTGGTAAGGTCCACCGCCGGGGGTGCCACCACTGGGCATACGCAGGGTGATGTTGACAGGAACACCTGTGCGGAAGTAGTGAGCCGAGCAGTTGTTGGCAAATTGGTTGAGACCGATGGTACCAAAGTCGGCAAACTGCATCTCAATGATGGGCTTCATGCCACCCAAGGCTGCGCCCATGCCCAAGCCGACCATCGCATCCTCGCTGATGGGGGCGTTGCGCACGCGGTTTGGGAATTGTTCTTCAAGCCCCTTGGTTGCCTTGAAGGCACCACCGAAGCTTCCCGCGATATCCTGCCCGTAGATGAAGACCTTGGGGTCCTCCGCCAAGAGTTCGCTCATCGCCTGATGAATCGCGTCTATGTAGGTTACGCTCATGTTAAAAATCTAGGGAGTAGTAAAATTATTGTTCAGGAATCCAAGAGCAGGCATTCCAATCCATGGTCGCGACATCGGGACCCGCTTCCTTTTGGGCTTGGGCGACCTCCTGCTGTACCAGCTCGGTGCATTCCGTTTGAATGGCAAGACATTCCGCCTCGGTCAACCAGCCCATCTCCACCATCTGGCGTCGGGCGCAGTCGAGGCAGTCCTTCTGCGCGAATTCCTGCTTCAAGGATTCGGGGATGTACTTGGCGTCATCGTGCTCACCATGCCCGCACATGCGCAGCGTGTTGGCCAGCACCCATTGGGGGCCTTCGCCCGCACGAGCCGCAGCAACAGCCTTGGAAATGGTGCTCAAGGTATCAAGGAAGTCCGTGCCATCGCACTCGTGCGTGGGCAATCCGTAGCCATGACCACGGTCGTTAAGGCTGTCGCAGGCAAACTCCTGCGCATTGGTCGTGGAGTAGGCGTACTTGTTGTTGGTGACCACCAGAACGACGGGCAGTTTTTCCACCGCAATCATGTTGCAAGCCTCATGAAAAGCACCAGTGGATGTCGTGCCATCGCCCGTGCAAGAAACACCGACACAGCCTGTGATACCCTGCATCTTCTTGGCGAGCAGCATCCCCGCAATGACGGAGACCATGGCACCCAAGTGAGAGATGGGGGCGGGGTTACCCTCCTGCGGGAAGCCCCAGTGAATATTGCCATCGCGACCACGCATGGCACCTTGGGCACTGCCAAAGTAGCCACGTGCGCTCTCCAAGACGGAGGTGCCCCAAGCAAAGCGTCCTGCCTGTTCGCGAATGAAGGGGGCGAAGACATCCTGCCCCTTGGTCAAGTTTGCACCTTGTGCGGCTGCAATCGCCTCATGCCCGCGCCCTAAAAAGACGCCACCCATGATTTTACCAGCCTTGTAGAGTGCAGAAATTTTGTTGTCGAAGGCACGCGCGGTCTCCATGGCGCGGTAGGCGCGAAGAGCCGTCTCCTTCAGGGATTCTGAGATACCAATACTACTCACGGTTTCATTATAGAGTCAAGGCTAGCTTAAGGCAAGCACCTTTTTGCAATATTGGATTTGATGTAAAGGCGAACCCTGTCCAGACCACCGCCATCCCCACATGTCTTTTTTTTGGCAGAGTGCTGTTGCTAGAGCTGCGCTCAACGGCGCGGGTGCGGCTTACCATGCGACTTGCAAGCCGCATTCTTTGCCTCCTCGCGTCGGATGACATGGAGACGCTTCTCCATCAGCGGGCGCAGGTGTTCCGTAATCCAGTCATTGGCGGTGGCTAAACCCTCAGCCGAATAAATGCGACCAATCTGGGCTTCAACGCCTGTCGCATTACCTGTCAGACGTAAAAAATCATTGCTCGTAAACTCAATAAAGAGCGGGCCGTCAATACTACCCTTAAACTCCAAAATCCACTCGCGCACATAGAGCGCAAGCACAGCATCTCCCACCCACGCTTCCGCGCGGCATTGGGGGTCTAAATCAGGGGGAAGCTTCATTTTAGTTAGGAGTTAGGAGTTAGTTAGGAGTTAGGAGTTTTTAGAGTTAGCGTGCTTCACACGATGATAGGGAGCAAAGCAAAATCAGCGTCGAGCGTGCTTAGCAACCCTGCCCGTAAGGGCACGAACTTTTAATTCCCAATTCCCCATTGGAGCGCGGCGTTAGCCGCGCGATGAGGGTTCTCGGTCGCCTGCGGTGGCACCGGGGC
>JAWXTZ010000022.1:0-21825 GCA_044433085.1 Akkermansia sp. | reverse complement strand
GTTGCACTACGACATGCGGTTCGGGGCAATTATCAATTGTTGGTGGGAAAGGCGCTTCGCACCTACCCATCAACAATTGATGGATGGGAAAGGAAAAGCGCACCAAGTACTTTGACCTAGCACGCTCTTGATTGATTTTTTGCTTATGCTACTTACCTTGCTTATTTGTTGAGCAGACGCTCAAGCAGGGCTTGGGAGTTTTCAGCCAGCACCGCTGGGTCTTCCAGAAGACCGGCACGAAGCAGCGCGGTGTTGATGATGTCGCCAGCAAGCAAGCCTGCGAGCTCTTCATCAGTCTCGCGCAATTCAGCGAGTTTCTTGACGATGTTGTGCTTGGGGTTCAGCGCGATTTCGGGGTGATTTTCTGGCACCTCTTGACCCATGGCCTTCATGTAAGCCTTGATTTCAGGCGACATGTCGTTGGCACCTTGCAGCGCGATTGCTGGTGTGGAGCTAGCGCGGTCGCTGGTGCTGACCTTGCCGAATTGGTTTTCAAAGCGGCTGCTGATCCAATCGGTCAGTCCCTTGGCGGTGTCGGCATCAAGGGCGGTGGCGTCGTCGTCAGCGGATTCCAGTTCGGGCAGTTCCAAGTCGGCACGGTCGATGGCCTTGATTTCCTTTTCACCCACGCGCATCAGGCTATCGATGACGAATTGGTCACCACCTTCGGTGAAGAAGGCGACTTCAAAACCACGAGCCTTGAGGGCATCGAGGTAGGGGGAGGATTCCAACATCGCGCGGGAAGTTCCATAAAGCACGTAGATGTCCTTTTGGTTTTCCTTCATGCGGCTGATGTAGTCCGTGAAGTTGGTGGTCTTGCCAGCTTCGGTGAAGGTGGACTCAAAGCAAATCAACTTGCTGAGGGCTTCCTTGTTTTCCCAGCTGGTCACGACACCTTCCTTGATGTAGCGGGAGTATTGGGCGTAGAATTCTTCAAACTGCTCAGGCTTGTTCTTTGCCATGGCCTCCACATGCTTGATGAATCGCTTGGTGATGATGCCCGAAATCTTACGCAGCAAGCTGTTGTCTTGCAGCATCTCGCGGGAGATATTGAGGGGCAAATCTTCACTGTCCACCACACCGACGAGGAAGCGCAACCATTCAGGCAGCAAATCCTTAGGCTTGCTGTCGATGAGCACCTTGTGGCAGTAGAGGGAGATATTGGATTCGGTACGACCAAAGCCCATGGCTTCGGGGTTTTCCTTGGGGATGAAGAGCACGCTGGCGAGCGCGATAGGAGCCTCGGCACTAAAGTGCATGGTGTCCATGGGTTCCGCATCGGTGTGAGCGATGAATTGGTAGAAGGAGTTATATTCTTCAGCAGTGACTTCCTTCTTATTCTTCAGCCAGATGGCACCGACGGTGTTGAGGTGGTCGCCATTGAAGTCGATGGGGAAACCGATAAAATTGCTGTAGCGTTGCACGATGCCTCGGATGGAGTTTTCCTGCGCAAACATCTCGGCATCATCCTTCAGCTTGATGAGGATGCTGGTACCACGTGGGGTATCGGCAGCAGCTTCGGAGAGGGTGTAACCCTCTTGACCATCGCTGACCCACTTGACGGGCTTAGCATCAGGCTGCCAGCTGCGGGACGTGACTTCGACCTCATTAGCGACCATGAAGACGCTGTAGAAGCCCACACCAAATTGACCGATAAGGTCTTGGCTGGAGCTGCCTTGGTTTTCCTTGAGCAGTTCGAGGTATTTCTTGGTGCCAGAGTGGGCGATGGTGCCAAGGTATTCGACGATTTCGTCCTCGGTCATGCCCAAGCCGCTGTCGGAGATGGTGAGGGTTTTATTTTCCTCATCGGTGGTGATACTGAGGCGCAGCTCGCGGTCAGCTTCAAATATATCGTTCTCAGTCAACTGCTTGAGGCGAAGTTTCTCAAGCGCATCCGAACCATTGGAGCAAAGTTCACGCACAAAGACCTCGCGGTCGCTGTAAAAGGCATGAATAACAATGTCGAGTAGTTGACGTACTTCCGTTTCAAATGATCGTTGCTTAGTGTCCATAATGTTGAATAAGTAAAGCACCTATTTTAGCGCAGCCACCCCAATCGTCAAGCGGATATTAAGGCATGATGCGGGAACTGTAGCAAGAAAAATCCCCCATGAGTCAGTCCTATGACCCATGGAGGATTGCTCTTGTCCCAATCGAAAGATTAAGCAGCTTTTCTGCGGCGGCGTGCAAGCATGCCAGCCAGTGCAAGCAGGCTTAAAGTTGCGGTGCTGGGCTCTGGAACAGAAACAAAGCTCAAGCTTACCTCACCCGTGGTGTACAGACTATCGGTGTTAGCGGTGATGACCCAATCGCTCGAATTGTAAACCAGTACGAATTCACCCTCGGTAAGAACACTTGCGCTGCCATCAAAATCGAAGAGGTCGAAGGTGAGTACCACATCTTCATCCCCACCGACCAAGGTAGCAACATCATCAATGCTCAATTGAATCGTGCCATCAAAGCGGACATCACAGCTATCAAAGACGATTTTGTCGTGACCGCCATCAACACCGGCACCAGCTTCGCCAAAGATTTCCATCAACAAGACGGAACCCGCCTCATAATTGATGGTAACATCCTGATAGCTCATCAACTCTGGCGAATTACCAGGGGAGAACACACCTGTGACGTTAATCGTTGCGTTACCAGAACCAATAAAGTTAGCACTACCCGAAACATGACCATTCATGGTCAGCACACTGTTATCACCAAGGACAACATCCTGTTGCAGAATCAAGCTAGCATCGGTAGCATTCAAGATGGCATGCGTATCATCCGCCAGCTCAACAGCAGCCTTCAGCTCCAAGCTCTTACCTTCGGCAACACTCGTTGTTCCCTCGGACAACTGCACGGTAGCGGTGGACTCAATCACGCCACTTTCAGCCTTAACACCACTTGTAGCAGCATCATTAGCCAAGGTGAGCTTATTGTCCGTCACCAGCGTACCACCTGTTACCTTAACAGTAGCCCCCTCTGCTGTGGTGATGGAGCTGAGCGTTTGCTTCTCACCCTCCGCAATGTCAAAGCTACCAGAGGTGACGTCAATGTAGGTTTTATCATCAACTTTGCCAACGGTCGCGTTGTAATCATCGGTACTTACATCAATTTGTTCAGCAACAACCACGGTATTACCTGCAATAATGATGCCTGAGATGTGGTCAGAGTCTACCAATTCTAAGGTAATGTCATCTGATTTTTGAGCATAAACAGTCGTCGTCTTGCCTACAACATCGTTAAAGTCCAAGCTCAAATCAAAGCTCACATCCATGCTTGAGATACCGCTAACGCTACCATCAAAGATGGTTTTTCCGAGGTTATCCCAAGTAATAATAGCGTTAACGTCGGCACCCTTTTCAACACTTACATCTCCTGTTATGGTTCCATAGTTGTTTAGGGTTGAATCAGCAGCAATATTCGTTGGGCCATAAGCAAGGTTGAGCGTTTCTGTCACATTCGTGGTACCTGTCCCTCCGATACGTTGATACAAGGCGCCGCCCTTAATGTTTAAGGTGCCATTATTCACAATGATGTTAGAGGTGTTGTAGGTGGGATTGTTACCGAGGTAGTCAGCTTTGGTGTTGACTGTAGCTTCCTCAAATATCTTGATATAACTACTTCTAAATGATGCAGAAGATGAATTGACTTCCATCGTATCATCAACACCGTCGGCATTCGCATCAAGCCCTGTTAGAGTAAGCGTTCCACCTTCATAATGCCCGAGTACTAATGTTCCTTTATGGACATTGATGGTGTTGTCTTCAACTGTATTATTAAAAGTGACAATACCAGTAGCACCATCTGCCACATTAATATTCAAAATCTGGTCCGTACGGCGTGGGCTTCCACCACTAATCCCATCATTGATTGCTATTTGATGATCATTGTAGGCATTAAAATTAATAATGCCATCACTAGGACGAGTACGAGAAGAATAATAACTATTACAAATCCCTATATTACGCTTATAATCATCTATTGCATAAGCATCAACATAATTACCCGTAATTTGTATATCTTTTATTAAGGCGTCGAATGTAATTTTTCCGCCAAGGTTATAAACCGCGCCAGCGGACGATTTATCTTTGGCATGATTGCCTATTAAATCCGCTTGAATACTTTCAATATCGCGGTGTTTATTATAAATTGCGCCTGTCTCAGAGGGTACCTCCGTGTAATTGCCTATAAATGAGCCTGTAATGGTTCCTATCGTTCCATCATTATTGTAAATAGCGGCACCGCCAGTGTAGTAGGAGTTGTCGGAATAAAGACTAGATTCTTTTGAATAATTCGCAATGAAATCTCCATCAATGCGGTCAATCGATGAAAGCCGACCATTATAAATAGCACCACCATTGGATGTTAAAGAAGAGTTTTCGATAAAATCAGCTTGAATCAAGGTAATATGTCCACGGTCATCATTATAAATAGCCCCCACCACATGCGGATGAATGGTGTGATGTTTGTGATTCCGCTACATTTTTGACAAAAGAACCTTTAATTGAAGTAATGCTACCATCATTATAAATAGCCCCCCCATAAACAGCTACATTACCAATAAAATTACCCTCAATACTTTTTATTAGACCCGTATTACAGATAGCACCGCCTATAGATGCCTCTATAGTTTCTTGATTCTCACCTCTGGCGTATTGATTCTCTGCTCTGGCGTAATTATTAATGAAATCTGATTGAACTGCATCAATCGTACCATCATTGTAAATAGCACCACCCATGGCTTTTGCACCACCAGTAGTAACGCAATCAGAAAAACTATGTCGATTTATATAAACATAATTTTCTATAAAATCGCCTGCAATAGTAGCAATATCTCCACAATTGTAGATTGCTCCACCAGCAGCAAATCTAATGGTATCTATTTCGGAACAATCAATATAATTTCCGATAAAATCACCAACAATACTTTTGATAATACTTGCGCTATATTCATTGGAAATAGCACCGCCTATAGAAGCATTCCCTACTGACTTATAATCACCATAACATGTTGACTTATTGTAATTCCCAATAAAATCGCCATTTATTTCACCAATTGTCTCACTATTTGAAATGGCACCGCCAGAAACAGTATCATCCGAATCATCACCTACTTGCTTATTATAATTCCCAATAAAATCGCCGTTTACTTCACTAATTGTTCCGTCATTGAAAATGGCACCGCCTTGACCTGTTGTGGAAGCATTAATATAATTTCCAATAAAATCGCCGTTTATTTCACCAATTGTCGAACTGTTATTGCTAATGGCACCGCCATAAGCTTCTTGGGGACCATCAATATAGTTCCCGATGAATGAGCCATTAATATTGTTGATCGTCCCTTTATTATTGCAAATAGCCCCTCCATTCTGCACATAAGCACCATTGACTATACGGTTGTGGATGAAATGACCGTTAATATCATCTATACAGCTATTGTCGCCCGTAACGGTACGACAATTGTAAATAGCACCACCGTCGCCACCCGTCGCAGTTTTCTCCACACCTATAAAGCTATGGTTGATATCTCCCCCTGATGTCCAGAACGCGAGCTCGTTTTGCTCTCCGTCAGGATTGTTAATTTCTGTAAATCCGCCCATTCCAGAGATGTCCTTGATAAGATAAATATTATCTGTTTCAAAATGCCAATTACCTAATGACGATGAACGAACATCTATATCACAACTAAATTCCGTCGTTGAATCCAAATCGAGGTAATCATCTTTAGGAACCCAATCATAACGATATTTGTTAATTATACCATTAGAATCTCCCGTACAATGGATTGGATCGAAGGTGACATTATAGAGCACGCTCGTTAGCTCATTGCTTTCTGAATCGTATAAATATTTTCTAAGGGTTAAGGCGCCGGCATCGACATCATCAGTCACTTCCTGAAGTGTATACAGGGAGCTATCCAATGTAGGAGTCTCAAGGATTTCCTTGGCGGCAGTAATGTCGGCGGCTGTGGCATTGGCGGGGATGTTGATGACACCTGTGGCGTAGGTGTAGCCGACATTGAGAGAGATGAGTGCTAAAAGAAGCGATTTGATGTGGGAGTTTTTAATAAGCATAAGCGTGTAATGAATGTTACTTCCTAACTTATACAGTTTTAATAATACTGTGTGACTACAAGCATTGTAAAACATTAGAATTTAGATATTTACTTGATTTTATAGATATCTCATTTACTTTACTTAAGAAAACTAAACTATAATGATGCTTAATATGCTATCATTATCAACATTTTGAATATTTCTCATTGACACAGTATTATTAAGACTATGAATGATGAATTGTATGTTGCAAAGGTGATGTTAAAGGGCTCGGGAGTTTCGGTCTTGGATGCGGTGCGCTTGGTTAGGCAGATTTTGGATTTTAAGGGGGCGGATTGTTCTTTGCGGACGCTGCCCTTCTGTTCGCAGGTGATTCAGGTGGGGCTGGCACATTGGCAGCGGCAGGAGATGCGGGTGAAGGAGGGCTTTGAGCGTTATGTGGCGACGAAGGGGCATTTGCGGGCGGATTCGCTGCGCGATGTCAAATATTTGGGTGGGCGTTTGTTGCGGCTTTGCCCTGAGCTGGGGGCGCGTCATTTTAGTGAGTTGTCGCGCGGGGATTGCGAACGGTGGCTATCAGTAGCCTTTACGACCCCGAGTCAGTTTAATAAGGGGCGGGCTTTGCTTCATGCCTTGGTAGAGTTTGCGCTGCGCCATGAGTGGTGCAGCCGTAATGTGGTTAAGTTGATACCGAAAAAGCGGGTTGTGGAGCAGGAGATTAAGCCGCTTTCCATGCCCGAGTCGCGTGCCTTGTTGCACGAGGCGAAGCGGCTTGCGGGTGGCTCTTGCGCGGCTGGGGTGGGGCTTTTGCTTTGGGCGGGCTTGCGCCCGACCGAGTTGCGCCGCCTGCGCTGGGGGGATATTGATTGGGCGGAGGCTAGTTTGACGGTGCGCGCCCAATGCAGCAAGACTGGTGGAGTGCGGCAGGTGGAGCTGGGAGCCGCCTTGCTGCGCTATTTAAAGCCTTATGCCAAGGGTGCTACCGATTTGATTTGCCCGCCTGATTGGTTATCGACTTGGCGTGCTATTCGAGAGGCTGCTGGCTTCAAGGGGCGTTGGGTGCAGGATGTCTTGCGGCATACCTATGCGTCTTATCATGCGAAGCGTTTTCGGGATTTGCCGTTGTTGCAGTTGAATATGGGGCATCGGGATTTGAGTTTATTGCGCGCGCGTTATGTGAACATGGGCGGTATTTCAGCTGATGATGCGAAGCGGTATTTTGCATTTGCCTGCTGATGTATTTACGCTAACGCGCGTGCAACGGTTGATAAGTGCGGGCTGACGCCCGATGGATTTAGGGGTCGCCAAACTCGGCGGGAACAACAATGCTAGGTTTGCTACGCGGGCTTTTGCGGATGTCTGGTGAGGGTAAGTTAGGCGACTGGCTCTGCCAGCTGGGCTTTCAGCCCAGACCCGACTTGGGCTCCGCCCAAGACCTGCTGGGGCTTCGCCCCAAACCCCACCAAAGGGTGCTAGCACCCTCTGGACACCCATTCACGATGCTGCGCATCGTAGGGCTCTTTTTAGGGCTGCAAGCGCTTATCATTCCAACAGAATGGTCAAGAATTGCGAAAAGTCTTGACTCAAAGCCCGATTCAGGCGATAAACAGCCATGCGAATCGTCTTGATGGCTACGGGGGACATTGCTATCCCTTCCTTTCATGCACTGGAACAGTCTGGTGAGCTCGTCGCTCTCTTTACCCAGCCTGATCGTCCGGTGGGGCGTCATATGACTTTGACCCCACCGCGTATCAAGACTTTGGCTTTGGAGGCGGGTATTCCTGTCTGCCAGCCTGAGCGTATGCGCGATGCCGCTGCGATTGATGAGATGCGCGCCTTTAAGCCCGATATTATTGTGGTGATGGCTTATGGTCAAATTTTGACGCAGGAGCTGATTGATGTCGCCTCTATTGCCTGCATTAATGCTCACGCTTCTCTGCTACCCCGCCATCGTGGTGCTTCCTGCATTCAAGCTGCTATTGAGGCTGGTGATGATGAAACGGGTGTCAGCATTATGCATGTGGTCAAAAAGTTGGATGCGGGTGATGTCATCTGCCAAGCGATCATTCCCCTTGATGGGACGGAAACGGCTGAATCCCTTCATGATGATTTGGCGGAATTGACCCCAAGCTCCCTCATGGATGCTATTGAAATGCTGGGCGATGGTATGGATATGCGCCTTGTTCAGGATGAAAGCCTGATGACCTATGCGCCCAAGTTATTGCGCCATCATGGCGAAATCAACTGGCAAAGACCCGCCCACCATGTCGCCCGTAAAATACGCGCCTACCACAGCTGGCCCGGCACCTACACGACCTACCCTTCTCCCAAGGATGGCTCGGAGCAGACGCTCAAGATTTTTCCACCTATTGACTTGCTCAGCAAGTACCCCACCCCAAAAAATGCCTTCCCCGGTGAGGTTTTGGAAGCGAACACGGATGGCATGATTGTCGCCTGCGGTGGGCCCAAGGGTGGTGCTATTCGTGTGATTACGCTGCAACCTGCGGGCGCGCGTAAGATGAACGCAGAGAGCTTTTTCGCGGGGCGCAAAATCAAGGTGGGTACCGTGCTTGGTGTCCATACGGAACCCGAGGACTAAGTCGGGCTTCAGCCCGCTTTCTATGGGGGATTCGAGGCAACTTATTCTTGACATCAGGCGCATTATCTGTTAAGAATCTATCTTAATGAAATTGCGCGGCACACCTCTCTTCATCCTCCTTGCCATCCTCGGTCTCACAGCGGGTTACTTCGCCGAGCCGAAGCTTCTGGAGATTTGTCTTCCTGCGCAGCACCAAGCCAGACAGGCGGAAGCGATTGCCGATGCTCAAGGTCAAGTCAAGCAAGGTCCTACTGTAGGTCAGAAGGAAAATGTCGATTTGGATGACCTTCTCGGTGGTGAAACACCCACCACTGGTGGCGAAGGTGATGGTCAGGGCGAGGAGGTTGTCGATATCCCCCCCAGCGATGATGATAAAATCGACCCCAGCAGCTTTGGCGATAGTGATGAGGTGGAAAGCGAGGAGGATACCGCCAAACGCCTCAATGCCTTCAAAAAGCGCCCTGCCTCGGATTCTTCCGTCGTTCTTGTTGCTGAGGAAGCTTATGTCGGTGATACCTCGGGCAATCTTTGGGGCAATCCCAAGACCTTAAAGCGACGTCTCGGCTCCCGCCTCCGCTCCCGCCTCAAGGGTACTTCCCCCGAGGAGATTGCCACATTCCTAAAGGTGCCAGAGCATCGTCTCATGCTCGCCCAATGGCAAATCCTCAACAACGCTGATGAAAAGAAGCTCAGCGATGTGATGAAGGATAGAAATTTGAGAACGCTTGTCGCTCCCCTTCTCAACGACTTGCCATGGGTGACCAGCTTTGTCTATGATGGCGAGCTGAAGAATCCCGATATCGCGTTGGCTATCTTGGGTCACCTGCGCCAAGCTGACCCCAACATGGATCTTATCAACCTGACGGAAGAGAAGAATGAGATGCTGCGCGACCCGCACTTTAAGCGTCGTGTCGCTGGTGCCATCGCGGCTGAATACGCCAACAACAAATGGCTTGATGGGGAAGAAAAGGTCCTGACCAAGGAACAAATCAAAGAATTGAAGGAAATGGGGATGCCCGTCCCCAAATCTTCGGGGCGCAAGGGCAAGGTTGATACCTATCGCTTGGCGCGCGAGCGCTACCTCTTCTTTGCGGAAGGGGTCAATGACCGCCTGTTCAATCCCAATTTCTACACGACCCCCGGTTGGTTGATGCGCTTCATCTGTGGTTGGAAGGGCGACAACGCCTTTGGCAGTGCCAACACGATGCGCTGGCAGCGTGACAACAACTCCGCCCCAGCCAAAAGCTACTTGGGCTTAGGTCACGTCCCCTATTTGCCCACCAACATCTTTGGTGACTCCATTCATGGCCCTTATTACTACCAGCCATTCAGTGTGCTCTACCCCGATAACTTGACCAAGATGACGCGTGATATCGGTTCGGTCTGTGGTGGTATTTCCCACTATGGCGCCTCGGCCGCCTGCGCCAACGGCATTCCCGCCTTCACGATGGGGGAACCAGGTCACTGCGCCTTCGCGGTTTACAGTGATGAAAAGTGGGTGCCCTGCAATTCCATCTTCCCCGAAAAGTTCCCGCACTGGTCGCTTTGGGGCGACAGCACGTGGAGCGCCCTGACCCTCTACACCAACATGTACCATGATGGTCAGCGCACGCGCGACGCGCAGCTCATCTGCACCTTGGCCGAGTTGCTCGCCGAATACAGCAACCCCAACAACGCCTTGAAGGCCTATGAAACCTCCATCGCCATGCAGCCCATCAACCGCGCGACGTGGAACTCCTACGTGGCGACTGCTGTTAAAACCCTGCGTCGCAGTCCCAAGCGTTGGATGACGGTCAACAACTTCCTTTGCAGCAGCATGGCCCCCACCAACCCATCGGCTTGCGCCATCTTCCTGCAAGAGCAAATCTACCCCAGCATGCTAGCCGTGCTGCGTGGCACCAAGGAAAAGATGGAGGCCTACGACATCTTCTTCAAGAGCTTGGATAAGCAGGAAGAAAACGTCTGGAAGATTGACACCCTTCTCGACATGCAGATAGCCGCCCTCGGTCGCTCCAGCGGTAACAAACGAGAACTCTTTGAGCTGGCGGCCAAATCGGCCTGCGAAAAGCCTGACTTTGGTCTCGCCCTCACCTGGGCGATTCGCAGTGCCTATGCCGATAGCAAGATAACGGGTAAAAAGTTGATGGAGGAAGTGGAGAAATTCCGCGAAGCAAGCCCCAATATTCCCTTAGTTGATGCTGCCATCATTCGCGCTGCGGAAGAGATGGAAGATGAAGAACTCTTCCACAAATACAGCGCCCCCTACACAGAGGGAACTGGCGGCATGCCAGAGCTGCCTCACATTACAGGAAACCTCATCTCCAACACAGGCATCATCAGCCTGTCGAGCTACAGCGACAAGTTGGCTGACATTGTCAACCATGCCGCAGCCCTGAGCACCAAGGGTGGCTCCATCCAATCGGAAGGTGGCAAGCACCAAAAGGTGACGGTCATTCTGCCCAAGGCAGAAAAGATTGGCGCCATCGTCATCGTCCCAAGCGCTGGTTCAGCTAGCTCTTACTACGAATGGAATGTCGAAATCTCCAAGGATGGCAAGGAGTGGGAGGAAATTGCCGTCCTGCCCGAGAAATCACCCAAGCCCACGGTCAACCTCATCATCAACAAGAGCAACCCAACAGCCAAGTACATTCGTATTGACTCGGGCTCTGACCAAACCCTCGGTATCAAATTCAAAGCAATCCTCATTTATGACAATAAGAAAGCTAAATAATTTTCTTCTCTCGGCAAGCATCCTGATGCTCTGCCTCCTCGGCAGTCTGCAAGCAGCAGAGCGAGTGAAGAGCTTTGATGAAGCCTTGGAAAAGGCGGGGGCTGACGGCATCATCGCCTATTGCTATGGTCCAGACTGGAACATGCGCAGCACCCGCATGCTGCGCTCCTTCTGGAACACACCTGCTTTGGAGGAAGCCGCTGGCAATGCCATCCTCGTAGCCGTCCCCTTCTACCAAGACCCCTACACCAAGGGTGCTGATAAAGCGCCGGAGATTCAAGGCAGCATGCCCCCCCCCCGCAGCGGCATCTGCCCCTCTGTGCTGATGTTTGATAAAAATGGTCGGCTCTACGCCTCGCTTCAAGGTGGGGATGGTCTCTACCAAAACAAGGAGCAGGAGGTAGCCGAGTTCATCAAGAGCAAAAAGAAGAAGCAAGAAGTTGTCAAGCCCCCCACGACAGAAGAGCTGGAAGAAGGCAAATTGGGTATGGAAAACATCAAGAAGAATCTAGGCTACCTACGCCAGCAGCAAGATATGCTCGCCAAGGCAGAGACAGCCACCCTGCCCAATGAAAAGGCCAAGCTCATCACCCAAGCGGCGGAGCTTCCCATCGTCAAGCCAGAGGGCTACGTCAACACGCTGACCCTCACCGTCCCCATGGATGAAGATGGCTATGTGAAGCGTGGCGAGTATTCCGCCCTTGCCTTCATGTATGAGCAGTTGGAGACCAGCGATGGCTTCCTCAAAGACGACTTTTTTGAAGATGCCGAGCTCATTGAAAAAGCCTGCAAGAAGATTTACGAGGACGAGCAATACCGCCCCGAGGACAGGCAAGCAGCCCTTGCCCTGATGCTTGGTGCCAAGCGTCGCGCTGGGGAAAGTGGCAGCAAGCTCAAAAGCTCCATCAAAAAGATGGCCAAGATTGACCCCAACACCAACTTTGGTCTCCTCTCCATCGACATGATGGACAGCTGGGGCAAAAAAGCCCGCATGACGCCCGAAGAGAAACGTGCCCTTGCCGATAAAAAGAAGGAGCAGGAAAAAATCAAAAAGGCCAACAAGACACGAGACCGTCGCGCGGGTGACCGCTACACCATCGAGTAATCAATTTTGGTTGCTCCCTTGGGCTGACCGTGCTACAATCGGTCACGCCCATGAAATTCCGCACCAAGCCCACGCTCGAAGCCATTGACGCCCTGTGCCAGCGGGAGTGTTGCTTCGCCATTTGCCGCGAGGCGGGTGCGAACGCGGATGATTTTTATATGTCCAATAGTGGTAATCACCGCTATCATCATATCTCAGAAATAGCAGAAAAGTCAGGGTTCATCCAATCGGAATATTCGCTTGGGAATTCCTCATCCTTTTTATTCATTCCCGAAGAGAGGGATGAATTACCCTTGGCTGACAAGTTTTGCCCCATCCACCCTAGGCGGTTCATGAAGGACTTGCATCCGAATTTAAGCCGAAGGGAACATTACAGCCTTAACTTTCATCAATATCAAGAGCTCATCCGAGATACCGAGCTTAAAAAGCTCGTTTTAGCAAGATCAGAAGACATAGCCACACAAAACTTTTCTGCGGCACAAGGCTATGCCCGAGCTTGCGAACTGTACCCCAATGCATTTTGCGCGCTCGTTCATCAGGGACGGGAGGGCACATGGATTTGTAGCACACCTGAGCTCCTTATTAAAGGTCTTGGCGAAAGCTGGACAAGCATGTCACTTGCAGGCACTCAAGCCTGTGGCGAAGACTGGAGCGAAAAGAACAAGCAAGAGCAAGAATGGGTTTCGGAACATATACGCGAGACCTTGAATGGTCTCCAAGTACCATTTCGCGAAGATTCTACCTGCACGCTCAACGCTGGCGATATTGAACATCTGTGCACCATCTTTCACATGAGGATGTCCCCTGAGATGTTGAGCCAATTCATCGACCACTTCCCCCCTACCCCAGCGGTCTGCGGCTACCCAACAGACTTAGCCCGTCGCTATCACAGACGGTATCGAGATATTCACCGTTCATGCTATGCTGGATTCCTCGGACCCTACAATGCAGCAGGACCAAGCGCCTTCTACGTCACACTGCGCTGCATGCAAGTAGCCGATGATTTCTGCCGACTTTACGCGGGGGGCGGCATCCTTGCTGAGTCGGATGAAGAATCCGAATGGCAAGAAACTTGCCTTAAAATGCAGGCGATGCGCACACTTATTGAAGAACAGCAAGAATCTCGATAAGCCACCAGAAAAAGGTGATTAAAAGGGCAGCCAGCGCGATGAACTGCGCCATTTGCTTCAGGAAAAAACCGAAGCTAGGCTTCAAGCGCATCGGGCTTTGCTTCAATGCCGCAATGAACTCAAAGGGCGCATCTGGATTGCAAATGCAGACGGGCTTGCCCTTGGAGCGAAGCAAATACAAATGCTTCATGCACAGGCACTCATCAATGCTTGAAAGCGGAATCGCTTTATAGCAGCCGCGAGAATCGGCCAGATTGAGAAATCCATCCTCAATATTGGCATAGCGCGTCAAACACACGGTTTCCTCTCCTTGAAAGCAAGCTTTCTTCTTCGGCACTTTACTCTTCCACCAGTAGCTCCGTCCAAGAGCGAGGGTAGCGAGAATGAAAATAATCGATACGAATTGTACGGATCCTGCTGTCGAATGATTGCTTGCCATGACCACCCCTAAGAGGATGAACAAGATTGAAATCAAAACAAAATAGGGTGAATACTGGCGGTTGCGTGTGAGCTCTATCAACTGTTCCAACTCCTTGGCCGATTCAGGGCTCTCCCTATAGATAAGTTCGCCATGTTCTTTTGCTTGCTCGGTAAAATCACAGCTTTCACTATCGCCTTGATTGAGCGTTATTTCAAGCTGAGCCTCAAGCTCTTGTAAGAACTGAAATTTCTCCTCTCGACTTACCTTTGAGAAAGGAATGAGCGATAAGATGGAGCCATTATGACCATAAAAGACCAAGCCATCTTCAGCCAAGGTACAGCCTGCTAGCTGCGAAGCATGAGTGAAGGATAGGTAGCCGCTCTTTTCGTCCCTCCACGCAACACCATCATCATAAAAGGCAACAGTCGGAACCCTAATTAAGCTATCGAGAAGCAATTGCCGCGAGAGATGAATACGGGTGAGCGAGAGAAGGACTAAATAAGGAATAAGCACAAGCATCACGTAGACGAGCATCTCGCTGGGATGCACCAGTTGATAAATAGAGAAATACAGAATGCATGGAATACAAGCTCTAATCGCAGCGCGGATGTAAAGCTTGCGAAAGCCACCAGCCTTCATCAAAAGCTGGCGGAATGATTGATGATCATCTGGGTCTATGGAGAGAATGAGACTCATAGAGGCATCATAGCACCACGGTGCCATCTTCACAACAAAAAAGCTAAGCCCCATCATAGGACTTAGCTTTTTTGTTGATGATTAGAAAAATTCTTACTTCTTCTTAGGGGTGACGTTGCGCTCACCACCTTGTTGCTTGGCGCGGCGTTGTTGCTCGGCCAGTGCAGCTTGTTGCTGCTCCATCATTTTTTCAAAGAATCCCTTCTTGCCACCCTTCTTGACAGGGGCTTCGGTGAGAACGGGTGGGCTCATGCGTTGGATGAGCCATGTTTGACCGATGGAGATGATGTTCTGTGTTGTCCAGTACAAGGCCAAGGCACTTGGATAGGTGTAACAGAAGGCGAAGAACATCAGGGGCATCCAGCGCATAATCTTTTGTTGCGTTGGGTCACCAGCCTGTGGGGTCATGCGCATTTGCACCAGCATACTGATGGCCATGACCACCGGAAGGATGTTGATAGGCAGGTTATAGCCCATGATATCAAAGACGGCAACGGTGTCCATTTGGGAGAGGTCGGTGACCCAGCCGATGAAGGGTGCGCCACGGAACTCAGCCGCTGTTTGAAGGACGTAGAAGAAGGCGAAGAAGATAGGGATTTGCAAGAACATGGGCAAGCAACCACCGATTGGGGAGATACCGTACTTCTTGTAGAGCTTCATCATCTCCATGTTGACCTTTTGAGGGTCATCAGGGTATTTCTCCTTGAGTTCCTTCATTTGGGGTTGCAGGAGGCTCATGCGCTTCATGCTCATGTAGCTCTTGCGGTACAGCGGCCAGATGAGGAGGCGAACGACCAGGGTCATGGCCATGATGGCCCAGCCCCAGTTGCCAAACCAGCCGTGGAAGACGTTGATGAGCCAGTTCATCGGGTAGCTGATGATGGTCAGCCAGCCGTAGTCCATGATGGAGTCAATCATGTTGAACTCCTTGTTGAGTCCTTCCAACATCATGTTAAGCTTAGGACCTGTGAAGAGGGTGTAGCTGAAGCTTTGTGGCACAGCGCCCACACCTTCGCTCTTCGCGCTGAGGGTGAAGTCAGGCATGCCGAGCCCCAGCTCTACAGCGTCCTTAGGTTCCGTTGCTGCAGGTACGAGCACCTTGGTTGGTGCCGCGTAGAAGGAGTTGGATTGGGATTGCTTGTTAGGCATCAGCAAGCTGGCGTAGTACTGGTTCATGGCACCTGCCCACTCCAAATTGTTGTGGTTTTTGCTGTAGACGCGGGACTTGTCTTCGCCAAACCAAGGGCGGAAGCTGCCAGCATTTTCCTTTTCAAACTTGCCATCTTCAAAGGAGACGTAGTAGGTGTATTGTGGACCTTCTGCTGCCGAGATAGGAGCTGTCACACCAGTGAAGATACCCCAGTTGCTGGCTTGCAAATCTTGCGTGGTGTTGTTGACGACAACGACATCCATGTCGAGCAGGTATTCGCGACCTTCGACGATGGGCTCACCCTCGGGGAATTGCTTGGTCGTGTAGGTCTTGCGAACAACGAGATTACCCACATTGGCTTGAAGGGTCACAGAATTGTCGCTGGCCTTGATGAGCTCATAGACCGATTGGTCAAAATTGGGAGCAGCGCTTTCGCTGAGACCAAACATAAGGGTACCAATGCCTTGAAGGGAACCGCCATTGATGCGAACATCTTCTTGAAGGTCATCCTTAGTGCTGTTGACGGCCTTGCCGAGCATTTCAACATACTTGATGCTGCCACCAATGTTTTGGAAGGTATAGCGAGCAACGGCTTCACCGCGTGCATTGCGGGAAATGAGGGTGGCGATGATTTGGGGCTCAGCAGCCTTTGGCGCAGCGGCAAGTGGTGTGACCACCTCTGTCGTCGCTGTTGCAGCGGGGGTGACTGGGGCTGGTGTGGCGGCTGGTGTGGCAGCTGTTGCTGCATTGTCAGCAGGTGCTACTTGGGCAGCTGGTGCTGCGGGTACAGCTTCGGGCTCCTTATTGCTCTGAACATAAAAGTTCAGACCGAGAAGGGCGAGACATGTCGTTACGACGATCCATGCGGTTTTGTCCATAATGAATTAGGGGTATTGTTTCTTTGATAAAGAGAGGGGCTTGATGATTGAAAATTTACTTTTTGCGTGGTGGGACAGGGTCATATCCATATCCACCCCATGGGTTGCAGCGCAAGATGCGCCAAATCCCCATCAGGGAACCACGCAAAACTCCGTGCACTTGCACGGCTTCGATAAAATAATTAGAGCAGCTGGGGTGAAAACGGCAAGTATTCTCCTGCCCTGACAGGGCGTGTAGGCAGGGGCGAATAAATCGCTGGTACCCGCGAACAGGGAGAATGACGAGCTTCTTCAACATGAGCTTGGTTCGATTCGTTCCTTCTTAGCCTTGGCTGAGGCGTAGGCTTTCAGCACTTTTTGTTGACATTTAAGGTAGTCCTTGGTCAATTCCTCATGACTGGCGGTACAGACACCCTTGCGCAAAATGGCAACGACGTACAGACCTTCGCCAAGTGGGTCACCATGGCTACGTATCAGCTCACGTAGGCGGCGGCGGGCACGATTGCGATCCACCGCGCAGCCCAAGCGTTTTGTGGCGATTAAACCAAAACGAGAAACAGCGGTTTGCCCCTTGGCATCCCTCTGTTTCTCCGCTGGCAAATCGGCCACACTAAGCACAAGAAAACGCCCAGGCTTACTTACTCCTCTAAGGCGCACATGAGAGAACTCGAAAGCTCTTTTCATGGTATTGCACCGATCGAGTAGCATATCGCACTGGGCGTTGTACTCAGCATAAAGCCGTGGGCTAAGCAGCCCAACTAGGCTTATACACCGTGTTGAATTGTGTGACGCTTGTAGTGTACTTCGACACCCTTAGGCATAAGACGGAGGCGACCCTTGGCACGACGACGGGCGAGGATGGCACGACCATTCTTAGTAGCCATACGTGTGCGGAAACCAAATTGGCGCTTGCGGCAGCGCTTGGAGGGTTGATATGTTCTCTTGCTCATAATTAATTCTTGTGTTTGAAGCTCTGGACCGTTTCCGGTCGGAGTGCAAAATTATACAACTTTTCAGAGCAAAGTCAAGCTCTGACTGCGGTATTTTTCCTATTTTTAACAGATTAACGCAAATTAGGCGTCTTGAACCATAAATTTCAGCTCGGCTTCGCAGGTAATTTCACCATTGACGAGGCAGCGACCTGTTGCCAGACCAATAGCACCACGCATCTTGGTGAGTTCCGTCTCAATGATGAGAACATCACCTGGTACGACGGGACGACGCCACTTGACCTTATCGCAGCTCATGAAGTAGCCAATCTTACCTTGGTTAGCAGGGATGCGCAGCATGAGGATGGAGGCAACCTGTGCCATGGCTTCCAACTGAAGCACACCGGGCATGACTGGGTGACCGGGGAAGTGACCTTGGAAGAACTGTTCGTTCATGGTCAAATTCTTTTGACCGATGCAGCGATTGTCACCTTCAAAACCAATGATGCGATCCACCATGAGGAATGGGTAGCGGTGAGGCAACAACTTGATGACCTCATTGGTATCGAGCACCACGTCACCCATTGGGATGGTGACGGACTTAGGACGCAAGGCCTCTAGTTGAGCATAAGTCTTTTGCATCTTTTGCGCCATCATGGTGTTAGGGCCATGACCGGGCATGATGGCAATGACGTGACCCATGATGCGACGACCATTGAGAATCAAATCACCAATCATGTCCATCGCCTTGTGGCGAGCACATTCATTGTGATGACGAAGACCACCTGCACACATGTACTTGTCACCCTTGATGACGATGGCATTGTCCAAGGTACCACCTTGAATCAAGCCCTTTTCAAGCAGGGGTTGCACGTCTTCATAGAAGCAGAAGGTGCGGGAGTTTGCCAACTCCTTCTCGTAATTCTTAGGGGTGATGACGGAGCTAAAGTACTGGGTCACGCGACCTTCTGGGCCGACAGCCGTGACGGAAACCTTAAAATCTTTACAGGGCAGAATCACCAACATGGAACCCGCCTTGGTTTCAATTTGAATAGGTTCACGGATTTCCCAAACCTTCAAATCGGCATCCTGTTCAACGATACCAGCCTTCTTCACCAACTCGACATAAGGAGCGGCGGATCCATCACCAATAGGGGGTTCGTTGGCATCCATTTCGATGATGGCATTGTCGACACCCATACCCGTCAGGGCGGAAAGAAGATGTTCTACTGTATGAACCTTTACAGAACCTTCAGCCAAAGTTGTCGCACGCTCTACCGCCTGTACCTTATCAGCCGAAGCCGCAATGAAGGGCTTATCAGGCAAGTCGATGCGACGGAAACGGAAGCCCGTATTCACATCGGCAGGTTTAATAGTCAAGGTAACAGCCTGCCCTGTATGGAGGGATGTTCCTTCAATCGTTGCACTATCCTTAAGAGTTTTCTGTTTCGCAGCGGCCATAACGGAGCTATTTTACCGAAAAAATACCTGTTTGAAAAGCCAAAAGTATAAAAGTTGGGTCAACGGCAGCATTCGCGGCATCGCATCTCACGCTCACTGATTAACAAACTCTCGTTTCTTTGAATTTTCAATGGGAACAACTCTCAGCGTTTTACCCAGAGACGCTAATAGCTAGAGGTCCCCTCAATAGGATATCCTAAAATAATCGAGAATACGTTTAAACTTATCTTGAGCAGTTAAGCAGGTATCAAGCAGGTATTCCTGAATCCGCGGGTATTCTTGAAGCCCCCTGTAGTAAAACATCTTAAGTTCTTCATCGATAACGAAGGGAACAATGTTGTACTTGAGGCATTCTTTGAGGAGAATTAAGCGACCCACGCGCCCATTGCCGTCCTGAAAGGGATGGATGGATTCAAACTCATGATGAAAGCTAATTAAGTCCTCCAATGTTTTGGTCTGCGTGCCGTGATAGCGCGCAAGCAAAGCCTTCATGGCTGGGCTCACATCCTCGGGCAAGGTCGTTTCCTGACCACCAACTTCGTTGGGTAAGTTTTTGTAGGCCCCGACGGCGAAGGAGTCCTTATTCGCATCGCTGGTGCCACTTTTCAGTATGGCATGCAGCTGCTTGATAACGCGCTCTGACAGGGGCTTATGCGCCTGTGCAATGACGGCATCGATGCAGCGAAAGTGGTTGACGGTTTCAATGATATCATCCACTCGATGGCTTTTAGCGCCCAGCCCTATGGTGTTGGTTTCGTAGATATAACGCGTTTCGTCATGACTCAATCGGCTGCCCTCCATGTGATTGGAGTTGTAGGTCAAATCAAGCTGCAGGCGATGATAGATGGAGCCCTTGCGTCGACAACACTTTTCCTCTCGCAAAATATCCAGCAGGCTGGTAGGGCGCAGTGCATTCTTACGTTTGGGTTTCGCGGCATCGCGGGGAATACGCCATGTCTTACCAGACAAATACGCCCCCTCAATGCGCCCTGCTTGGCAGTAATTCCGTACGCTACGTTCAGAAATCCCCCACTCCTGCGCCTTCTCTGATGCTGTGTATTCATCCATCCTCTTATTCTCCTAGCAGCATCTTACAACTTATCGGCAATAAAAGAAAGAGAAAATTTAAAATCACTCACATTTATTGCCGTTAAGAGGATCTCTAGCAATTAGGCATCGCGAATTTAGGAAGGAAATCGAGTAAAAAATGGTGGTAAGAGGGGCGCAAATCCATCAGCTCTCCGTGCTTAGTCTTGCGAGTGTGAAGCGAATATGGTAGAATACACTCGTGTTATTCCGCGCCATCCAACTTTGCCTTCTCTGCCTTACCTTCTTGGTGAGCTGCCGTGAGTCGGAGAGTTCGGCCAAGCACGCTTGTAAGGAGGGCATTCTCTTGATTGGCAACAATGCGGAACCCTTGAGCATCGACCCGCATAAGGCGACGGCTGTGTCGGATGGTCGTATTATTAGCACTCTTTTGGAGGGGCTTGTGCGCCCCGATGCGCAGGATGCCACCATCATGCTGCCCGCCGTGGCGGAGAGCTGGACGCATAACGAAGATGCCTCTCAATGGATTTTCACTCTGCGACCCGATGCCCGATGGAGCGATGGGAAACCCGTCCTTGCCAGCGATTTTGAATATGCTTACAAGCGGCTGCTACACCCTAAGTTTGGGGGCAAGTATTCAGGCATGCTTTACCCCATTGCAGGGGCAGAGGCTTTTAACAAGGGCGAACAGCCTTGGGATGAGGTCGGTGTCAAGGTGCTGGGGTCCCGCCAGCTGCAACTCACACTGACTGGGCCCACGCCTAATTTGCTGCAATTGATGCTGCATTACACATGGTTCCCTGTCCCCGCGCATGCGGTGGAGGCCCATGGCGGCATGCTCGACAGGCGCAGCCTGTGGACGGCGCCCGCCAACTGGGTGGGCAATGGTGCTTATGTGCTCAAGGAGCAACGCTACAATGATTATCTCGAAGTCGCCCCAGCCCCAACCTACTGGCGCAAGGCGGAGGTGAAGAACAAGGGTATTCGCTTTTACCCCATCGTCAATGGCTACACGGAGACGCGCATGTTCCTTGATGGCAAGCTGCATATCAGCAACAACGTCCCGCCCGAGATGATTGCCTACGCCAAGAAGGCGGCACCTGAATCCTACCAGCAGAGCCCCTACTACTGCACCATCTTTTACCGTGTCAACACCCAGCGCCCCGCCCTGAATGACTTACGTGTTCGCCAAGCCCTGAGCCTCGCCATCGACCGCGACAATCTCGTCGAAAAGGTCGTGCGCGGCGCGGGGCAAGCGACCTCGACCTTTGTCCCCCCCGCACGGGCTACGAACTTGACGCCCCTACTCTACCCACCACGCAGCAGGAGCGAGTCGCGCTTGCTCGTCAATTGCTGGCGGAAGCAGGTTATCCTGAAGGCAAAAACTTCCCCACGCTAGAGCTCACCACCACATCACGCGAAGTGCAACGCATCATGGGCGAGTGCATCCAAGCCTTCTGGCTTCAAAATTTAGGCATCCGCGTCCAAATCCAAGTCAAGGAATGGACAGCTTACAAGGCCGCCCAGCAGAATGGCGAATACGATTTTTCCTCCTCCGCTTGGAGTGGCGACTTCCTCGACCCCTCCAACTTTGTCGAACTCTGGATTAGTGGCGGTGGTAACAACAG